>JAFGDY010000314.1 GCA_016931895.1 Anaerolineae bacterium | reverse complement strand
TAGGGGCAGGTCTTGTGCCTGCCCAGGGCGACCACAAGGATTCGCCCCTACATATTGGGGTATGCCACGGAAAATCCCAAAGAGCCACCCTTTTTGGTTCCGGCTTTGGAAGCAGCGCGGCTTTGGAAGCAACACGGCTTTGGAAGCAACGCTGCCCTTGTCCGGGTTAGGAAACTACGAACAAACTTTTGACAAATGACCTAAACTGTGCTATGTTAATTATGTTTTATGTTGTGGAACACCATCTCACTAGGCGGAACACTATTTAATTCAGACTAAAAACGAGTCATCCTGAATGCCGGGGAGATATCTGACGTTTAGGCAAACAACTAGCCTGTAGCCAGGGATATCACGCCACATGGGGTAACTTACCTGCGGAAAGAGTTTGCTTGATGAACTCCAACGTACACATCCGCATCGCCGAACTGACAGACTTACGGGCCATTGTAGCAATTTACAACCAGGCCGTCCCCTCCCACCGCTCAACTGCCAATACCACCCTGGTGACCGTGAAGAACCGTAGAGCCTGGTTTCTGGAACATGACCCGCTCCAACATCCTATCTTTGTCGCCGAAGTCAATGGTCAAGTGGCCGGCTGGTGCAGTTTGAGCATTTACCGTCCCGGTCGGGCGGCGCTGCGTTTCACGGCAGAGATCAGTTTCTATATAGAAAACACCTTCCAACGCCAGGGGATTGGTAGCGCCCTGATTCGCTTCGCCCTGGAGTCCTGTCCGTCGTTGAGCATCAAAAATATCATCGCTGTTCTGCTTGACCGCAACGAAGCCAGCCGAAAATTACTTGAAAAATTGGGATTTCAACAATGGGGCTATCTGCCACGTGTGGCGGATTTTGATGGTCAGGAATGTGGTGAGTTTTATTACGGACGACGGGTCTTAGATTAAATCTTGGGGCAATGTTCCACTACGGATATCCAGCTACCGCCGATTAGGTTAAGCTCAAACCAAAGATTATACGGGCCTAAAAAATCGGCGGGGGCTTTTGAAATTACGTTCACCTGCGCTTGCCGGATCTGTCAATCCGGCAATTTGGCAAGTAAAAATCAGGTTAAATCCATATCTGCGGCTTGGAAGGCAACCAAAGGTGGCGCACAATCCAGGCCGCTAAAATAGATCAGGAGGGTCTATCAATGAAGATTACCAAAGAAACAGCATTGCAGTACCACGAAAAGGGACGGCCCGGCAAAATCACCGTGGTGCCCACCAAACCAACCGGCACCCAGTTCGATCTGTCGTTGGCCTATACGCCCGGCGTAGCCATGCCGGTGTTGGAAATTGCCGATAACCCGGATGATGCCTATCGTTACACCACCAAAGGCAACCTGGTGGCCGTTGTCTCTAACGGCAGCGCGATTTTGGGCCTGGGCAATCGGGGCGCTTTGGCCTCCAAGCCGGTGATGGAAGGTAAAAGTGTGCTCTTCAAACGTTTTGCCGATATTGATGTGTTTGACATTGAAGTAGATTCCGCCGATCCAGACGAAATCATCAATGTCACCCGGGCTATCGCGTCTACCTTTGGCGGCATCAACCTGGAAGACATCAAAGCCCCGGAATGTTTTTACATTGAAGAACAACTCAAAGAAATGCTGGATATTCCCGTTTTCCACGATGACCAGCACGGCACCGCCATCATTGTGGCCGCCGGCATCCTCAATGCCCTAGAGATTGTGGGCAAAAAGCTTACGGAAGTGAAAATTGTGGTCTGTGGGGCCGGGGCGGCGGGCCTGGCCTGCACCAAGATGCTGCTGCTGGCCGGGGCGAAACAGGAGAATTTGACCTTGTTTGACCTGTGGGGCGTGGTTTACGTTGGCCGTGAAGAGGGGATGGATGAATACAAAGCCCAATTTGCCAGGGAGACCGAGGCCCGCACCCTGGATGAGTTGATGAAAGGGGCCGATGTTTTTCTGGGCGTGTCAGCGGCCAATGTGGTCACGCAAGATATGGTCCGGTCTATGGCCGACCGGCCTATCATTTTTGCCATGGCCAATCCCGATCCTGAGATCAAGTACGAGTTGGCCAAAGAAGCCCGGCCCGACGCCATTGTGGCTACCGGCCGGAGCGATTACCCCAATCAGGCCAATAATGTGCTGGGGTTTCCCTTCATCTTCCGGGGCGCACTCGATGTGCAAGCCCGCCAGATCAATGAAGAGATGAAGTTGGCCGCGGCTCACGCCCTGGCCGCTTTGGCGCATGAAGACGTGCCTGACTCGGTGCTAAAGGCGTATAATCTGGAAAGTCTCAAATTTGGGTCTGACTACATCCTGCCCAAACCTTTTGATCCCCGCGTGCTGCTGTGGATGGCGCCGGCTGTGGCTCAAGCGGCGATGGAAAGTGGCGTGGCCCGTCGTCAAATTGACATAGAGATTTATCGAGAGCAATTGGAAGCGCGCCTGGGCAAAGGGTGGGAGTTGATGCGTCACATCATCAACAAGGCCCGCCACAACCCCCAACGCATTGTTTTTGGCGAGGGCGAACATCCTAAAATCATCCGGGCGGCGGCGATCATTGAGGATGAAGGCATTGGTCAACCCATTCTGTTGGGCCGTCCCGAAGTCATTCAGCAAGAGATTGAAGAACTGGGCCTTGACTTTGACCCATCTGTAATTGATCCCAGTTCAAGCGAGTGGTTCGACACCTATTGCCGGGCTTTTTACGATCTACGCCAGCGCAAAGGCATCACGCTTTTGCACGCACGGACGCTGATGCGCCGTCTTAGCTACTTTGGCCCGATGATGGTTTATATGGGTGACGCCGACGCTTATGTTTCCGGCCTGACCCACAACTATCCCGACATCATTCGCCCAGCTCTGCAAATTATCGGTACCGGCGAGGGTATTCATAAAGTGGCGGGCATGTATATCATCATCGCCCACGAAAAGGTTTACTTTTTTGTGGATACCACCGTCAACATTGATCCCTCTGCCCAAGACCTGGCCGAAATTGCGGCCATGGCCGCCGATGAGGTGCGCTGCTGGGATATTGAGCCGCGCGTGGCTATGCTCAGCTTCTCCAATTTTGGCAGCACGCGCCACCCCTTCTCAGGAAAAGTTTCTCAAGCCGTAGAAATTTTGCACGAGCGCCACCCCGATCTCATTGTAGATGGTGAGATGATGGCCGACACCGCGGTGATGCCCGAAATTGTTGACGAGTTGTATCCCTTTAGTCAAGTAAAAGACGCCAACGTGCTGGTTTTTCCCAGCCTGGAGGCCGCCAACACCTCGTACAAGCTCATGCAGCGATTGGGCAATGCCGAAGCCATCGGTCCGATTTTGCTCGGCATGAAACATTCAATCCACGTTTTGCAACGCGGCGACGAAGTGCGCAGTATTGTTAACACCGCTACCCTGGCCGTGGTTGACGCCCAGGAACGCGGCTGCGGGCCCGGCAGAACTGCCCAGAGACAGGCAAAATAGCCCAATCAAAGCGCTTTGGGCTTGACAAACTCTGTATATAATGTTATATTGTATCGCGGTATGATATGATATTTCATTCTATGAAACCTATTCACCAATCAAGCAAGTTTCGGTAAGGAATGAGGCTTTCTCCCAAGTCCCATCTGGCACAGAAGAGACATGCGCTTTTAAATATGCGCGTCAATCTTCTCCAGATGGAGCTATTTAAGAGCGTAGCCGAATAACCTGTCGTCCCGAAAAGTGAGAGTACAAGCGAAATGCAGAAAGACGACGTAGTTTTCTGGTTTTTTCCCCCAGCCGATGAGAATGCGCCGAAATTGGTTCATACGGTGCGTGTTCCTATGCATCGGCAACAACGGCTACAACACCGACCACAGTTCTGCGCTACCTTCAAAACCTGTGGTCGTTTTTATTATTGGGATTTCGGCGATGAGTTTGGACTGAGTTATTGGCAGGAGGCCAACAAACTAAGTTTCCTATTGAAAGGAGAATCAAAGTGCCAGAACAGTATGATTTAGTAGAAGCGGCGATGAAGTTAATTCAAGATCGCCGGAGTATTCGTCACTACACTGACGAGCCGGTATCTGAGGAACACCTCGAT
>JAFGDY010000313.1 GCA_016931895.1 Anaerolineae bacterium | reverse complement strand
TAGGGGCAGGTCTTGTGCCTGCCCAGGGCGACCACAAGGATTCGCCCCTACATATTGGGGTATGCCACGGAAAATCCCAAAGAGCCGTAATTTCCTGAGTCAAAAAGAAATCCCGCTCTTAGCGGGATTTATGGAGAAGCCTGGTTTGATGATCTGTCTGTTTACCACCTGGCCGATACATACCGATTAGTAATCGGCAACCGCCGGTCTTTGCCAAAGGATTTGCTGGTGATTTTGGGGCCGGGCGGGGCCTGGCGGCGTTTGTACTCGTTGCGGTCCACCATGCGGATGACCCGGCGCACGGTTTCCTCGTCGTAACCCAGGGCGATGATCTCGCGGGCGCTGTATTCATCCTCAATGTAGGCGGCCAGGATGCCGTCCAGCAGATCGTACTCCGGCAGGGAGTCGGTATCCTTTTGGTCGGGCCGTAGTTCGGCGGAGGGGGGTTTGGTGAGGACATTTTCGGGGATAACATTGCTGATTTGGTTGCGATAACGGCACAACTGGTAAACCAGGGTTTTGGGCACGTCTTTGATCACGGCAAAACCGCCGGCCATGTCGCCGTAAATGGTGGCGTAGCCCACGGCCATTTCACTCTTGTTGCCCGTGGTCAGCACCAGCCAGCCGAATTTATTGCTCAAGGCCATCAGGGTGTTGCCGCGCGCCCGGCTCTGTAAATTCTCTTCGGCCTCGTTGGGCGGGGCGCCGGTAAAAACATCGGCCAGGATGTCCAGATAAGCCTGGTAAACCGGCTCAACGGCAATCACCTCATAACCAATGCCCAAGCGTTGGGCCAGTTCGGCGGCGTCGCTTTGGGAATGGTCCGAGGAGTAGCGCGCGGGCATAGACACGCCTATCACGTTCTCCGGCCCCAAGGCGTCGGCGGCAATTACGGCCACCAACGAACTATCAATGCCGCCGGATAAGCCCATAGTCACCTTGCTGAATCCGTTTTTGCGCACGTAATCTCGCGTGCCCAGCACCAGGGCCTGGTAGACTTCCGCCACCGGCTCCAGATGAGCGGCCGGAACCGAAGCCTCAAGCGGCGACAGTTTGGCCGTTGCGTTCTCTATGGCCGGCAGGGAAATCTGGCTAAAGGCGTCTATTTGGATTTTGGTCAACCTGTCCTTACGATGCCGGGGATCGCGCAGGCGCTGCCGGAAAACGTTGCTGATATTAACGTCGGCCAGCACCAACTCTTCGGCAAAGGCCCGGCCTCGGGCCAGAACCTGGCCTCGCTCGTCCAGCACCAGGCTGCTGCCATCAAAGATCAATTCATCCTGCCCGCCGACTAGGTTGCAAAAAGCCAAAATGGCCACATTGTCGGCGGCGCGGGTAGCCAGCATTTGTTCGCGGCTTTGGATTTTGCCGCTCTGGTAGGGCGAGGCCGAAATATTGAGCAGAAGTTCGGCCCCGGCAGCGGCCTGCGTTTCCGGCGGGCCGGCCGGGTACCAGATGTCTTCGCACACGCTCACGCCAAAACAAACGGCGCTTGAGGGGGCCAGGGATAGGTTGAATAAAAGGGGCGTGTCGCCCACGGCAAAATAACGGTCTTCGTCAAAAACGGCATAGTTGGGCAGCAGTGATTTGTGATACACCGCGGCCAGTTGGCCGTTGTGCAGCACGGCGGCGGCATTGAACAGGTCGCCGGCTTTATCCGTAAAGCCCACAATGGCGGTGAGGCCGTGGGTGTGGGGCAGCAGACTTTCCAGGGCGGCCCGGTTGGCCGCCACAAAGCCGGGTTTGAGCAAAAGGTCTTCCGGCGGATAACCGCTCAAGGTTAACTCCGGGAAGAGCACAATATTGGCCTGAACCGCCCTAGCCTGTTCCAGGTAGGCGCTTACTTTGGCAGTATTGCCTTCCAGGTCGCCAACGGTAACGTTGATTTGGGCCAGGGCAATTCTGAGGGTGGTCATCATTTACCTCAATTCAGGAGAGAAGATTGGTATCTGCCCTCCTGATCATTATTGCTGTCTGGTTTCGTGGGCCAGGATGATGGCCTCGGCCACTTCTTTCATGGGCTTGCGGGTGTTCATGCTCATCTTTTGAATTTTACGGAACGCCTCTTGCTCGCTCATGTTTTGGCTGTCTATCAAAATGCCTTTAGCGCGCTCAACCAACTTGCGGGTTTCCAGGGCGTTTTGCAAATCTTCCACTTCTTGCCTCACCGCCTGAAACTCCTTAAAGCGCGAGAGGGCCACTTCTATGGCCGGCATCAGGTCTGACTCTCTGAACGGTTTGATCAAATAACCCACCACGCCCGCGTCTTTGGCCCGCTCCACCAACTCGGTTTGGCTGTAGGCCGTGAGCAGGACCACGGGCGCAATCTGCTCTTCGGTTAAAACTTTGGCGGCTTCAATGCCGTCCATGTCGGGCATTTTAATGTCCATCAACACTACGTCGGGCTTTAGCTCGCGGGCCAGGTTGACCGCGCTCCGCCCATCGCCCACTTCGCCAATTACCAAATAGCCCAGGCTGGTCAACATTTCTTTCAAATCTGTTCTAACGATGGACTCATCGTCGGCCACCACAATACGTGCTCTTTCCATTGATTTAACCTCCAATTGTTTTGGGAAAAGTGATGTTTACCAATAAACCCTCGTCGTCATTGACGCTGTTACGCAACTCAAGTCGTCCTCTCAGGTCATTTTCCACCAGAGTTTTGACAATTTGCAGCCCCAGCCGGTTGGTCTGCTCCAATTCAAAATCATCCGGCAAACCCCGGCCGTTATCTACCACGCTAATAATAGCCTCATCGCCGCCATCTTCCAAATTGATCTGAATAAGTCCTGTTTTTTGATCGGTAAAGCCATGCTCAACTGCATTTTGTAACAGCTCGTTCAAGATCAGGGAACAGGCAGTAGCCTGGCGAGGCGGCACCGAAATTGAATCGCCGGTAACTTTGAACTGAACCTCCTGGTCGGGATGAAGCACGCCTTGCTGGAGTTGGGCCACAATTTTATGGCTCACGTCTTTGATGTTGATAATATCGGCGCTTTCGTTGGATAGAAATTCGTGAATCACGGCGATGCTTAAGATGCGATGCTGGGTTTCTTCTAAAACCGTGCGGGCTTCCGGGGATTGGGTGCGGCGGGCTTGCATGCGCAGCAGGCCGGCAATGGTTTGTAAATTATTTTTCACCCGGTGGTGAATCTCCTGAATGATGGCATTTTTGATCTGGATTTCCTGGTCCTGGCGCCGGCTCTCGGTGTCGTCGTGCAGGGTGATGATAACCCCGTATCTTCTGGGGCGCATCGTCCTTTGGAAGAATTTGAGCCAGCGCCAACGCGCCAGCGGATAAGATATTAGTGGCAGCACCTTACGAATCCAAATCCGGTCAGCCTCGGCAATTTCTTGCTCAATACAGCGATTTTGAGCCAGGGCCAATTTGCGCAATGCTTCATCTTCTGTTTCCAGGTGAGAGAGATGGCGGCCAACCAGGGTGTCTTTATAGCCCACTTTGCGATAGAGGTTGTTGGCTACGCCGCTGGCATACCGGATCACGCCCTCGCTAGTGGTAAAAACAATGCCATCCTGTTCGCCAAAAGGCGATAACTCTGCCGCCCCCGGTAATTGTCCGTGCCAGACCATTGTCTGCAATTTTTTAAGGGCTTGTCTAAAAACTTTGCTGCGCAGCCGGTGACGTTCGTGTTCCAGCAGATTGGTTACAATCACCAAAGCCGCAATTACCCGCGGCTTGCCGGATTCCGCATCCATAGCGGAAAAGCAAATCAGCGGCGGAAAATAAATGGGCAAGGCTTGTTTGACCACGGGCGCGCCTTCAGAAATGAAGCCGCCTTTTTCTTTTTGCCGCTGGCCCCGCATAAGCGCGCGTTTGATTTCCGGCTTTTCTTTGAGGTTGACCACCCGCCCTTCCTGGTTTTTGCTGTAAACGTGCGCAATCGAGTGGGGTTGGGCATGCGCCAAAACCACAGCTTCCAGGGCTGATTGGCGGCCATAGAGCAAAACGTCGGCCCGGCTCAAATCGGCCATAATGCCCATCTGTTGTTCAACCTGCCATAGAAAGGTTATTTCGGCCTCGGTTAGATTTAAATAGTCACCCACAGAATCGTACATGAATAAAGCGCCAATAGGGAGCGTCCAAAAATTTTGATAGTAGGGACAGGATAATCTCCTGTCCCTACCTTATGGCCTAAAAATTGGGACAAACCCCACCAATACTGCCTAATCCCTAAACCCTAATTCCCTAATCTCCAATCCCTAACCGCGCGCCCAACAACTCAGGCTGGCCGTTCAGCATAGCTTCCGCCGTCATTTCTTTTTTGCCCGCCGGCTGCACCGTTACCAAACGAATTGCGCCCTGCCCTGTGGCCACGTACACCCCCCGCTCATGGTTAAAGACAACGCCGGGTAAAAACTGTTCAGGGGGACCCACATCCGGGTCCAGGTCAACGGCTAAAACCTTAAAGGGGCCACGCGGCCCCTGGGTAAAAGCGCCCGGCCAGGGCTGAAATGCGCGGACCTGCCGCTCAATTTCCGCTGCCGTTTGCGACCAGTCAATAACTCCTTCTTCTTTTTTAAGGCGCGGGGCCAGGGTGGCCAGTTTATCATCCTGGGGGTGGGGCGTGATTTCCCCGGCCAGCCAGGCCGGCAGCGTTTCCACCAGCAGGGTTGCACCCAATTGGGCCAGTTCAGCCGTGAGCGTGCCGCCGGTATGGGCGGCGGTAATGGGCATGGCCCGTTGGGCGATGATGGGGCCGGTATCCAAACCCTCGTCCATTTGCATCAGGGTAACGCCGGTGGTGGTATCTCCGGCGCGAAGGGCAGCGATTACCGGCGCGGCTCCCCGCCAGCGAGGTAACAACGAGGCGTGAATATTGATACAACCGTGGGGCGGCAGGGCCAGCACATTCTTGCGTAAGATTTGCCCAAAGGCAGCCACCACTATCAAACCCGGCTTGAGCGCCGCCAATTTGGCCACAGCTTCTTCTGATTTGAGCGTTGACGGCTGTAATACTTTAAGGCCGGCTTGTTCGGCCACCATCTTGACCGGCGGCGGGGTCAGCCTTCTGCCCCGTCCGCTGGGCCGGTCCGGCTGGGTGACTACCGCCACAACGTTCCACGGCTCCTTTTTAGCCGAGGTAATCAACGCTTTTAAGGCCGGCACAGCAAAATCAGGAGTGCCCATAAAAATAATATTCGTAGCCAAAAGATACTCCATTTAAATAAAGCCTACTCCGGTTATGATAACACCACCTCAATTGGCTGGCAATTTCTACAATGAAATCTTAAAAAATAATCCCCACAATTGACATGGGGTGAAGATGTATGCTAGAATAGGCCATCTTATAAGCCTTTTATAGATAAGGAGAGGTATATCCAATGTTCACTTCAACGGAAACAATTCAACCCAGCGATCCCCCCAAAAATGCAATTCTGGCGCTCATTTTGAGCCTGTTATTGTTAGGCGGCGTCGGCCAAATGTACCTGGGCCAGGTTAAAAAAGGGATTATTATTATTGTGGCTACTCTCGTTTTGTCGTGCATTGGGATTGGTTTTATTATCCCCATTGTGGGCGCGATTGATGCCTATATGCTGGCCGATAAGCTGCAAAAGGGCGAAGCAATTGGCGATATGCAGTGGTTTTGGGATAAATAGACCCGATTTTGGAGGATATCAAATAAATATAGTTTTGTGCCGTCTCATTTTTCTCAATGAGACGGCTTTAGTGAGTTATAGGAGCAATATAACATAATGAACGACATTAATGATAATGACAAATTGATGGCGGCCCTGGCCTGGATTATTCCTCTGCTGGGCATTGTTATCCTATTGGTTGAGGATATGAAAAACCGCCCCTTCCAAAAATATCATGCGGTTAATTCGTTAGCCTTCTCCGTCGTTTTCTTTGTGGTCATGTCCATCATTTCGGTGGTTACGTTTGGCTTTGGGAGCTGCCTGTTCATCCTTTGGTTTATTGTCATCTATTGGGCCATTAAAGCCTATCAAGGCGAGTGGGTGGAAGTGCCCGCCCTGACCAATTTCCTCAAGGGACAGGGTTGGGTTTAAATCATCCCTCTTCTTCCCCCGGCAAACAAACAAAAATCCCCTATTGCGCAACAGGGGATTTTTGTTTGTCCATGCTTTGCATTATAATAAAATTTCGCCAACAATTGAAAGATGGGAGACTCAACGTATCCATGCAACCGAAACGATGGGAAGTGGCCCCCCGCGCTCCCGCGGCTCACTTTGCCAAATTTCCAGATTTACCCCCCTTGATTGTGCAAATCCTCTATAATCGAGGTTTTACCGACATTGCTGAAATCAACAACTTTATCGCCTGCCGGTGGGCCGAGGATGACCCCTTTACGCTGAAAGGCATGGCTGAAGCCGTTGAACGGTTGCGCCGGGCGATTAAAAAACAGGAACCCATCGCCGTATACGGCGACTACGACGCCGACGGCGTGACCGCCACCGCCCTGATGATGCAGGTTCTTACGGCTTTGGGCGCCAAAGTGCAGCCCTACATCCCTAACCGTTTTGACGAGGGTTATGGTCTGAATAACGAAGCTTTAGCCGAACTGGCCGCCCAGGGCGTTAAAGTTGTGCTTACCGTTGATTGTGGTATCCGTTCTGTGCCAGAGGTGGCCTACGGCCGCAGTCTGGGGCTGGACATCATTATTACCGACCACCACACCGTAGGTGAAGCAATCCCCCCGGCCCTGGCCGCCATTAATCCCAAACAGGGCGACTGCCCCTACCCCTTCGAGGAACTAGCCGGGGTGGGATTGGCCTATAAGCTGGCCCAGGCGCTGGCCCAAACCGGGTTATTACATAATGGTCATCAGCAGCCCGCTGATTTTCTTGACCTGGTGGCCGTGGGTACGGTGGCCGATTTGGCCCCGCTTTACGGCGAAAACAGAAAACTGGTTAGCCAGGGTTTGCAGCAACTCAATCAATCTCTGCGGCCCGGTTTGCAGGCGCTCATGGCCCAAGTTGGGCCAAAGTCAAATACCATCTCAACCGGCACCATTGGTTTTGTCATTGGGCCGCGCCTCAACGCCGCCGGAAGATTGGACAGCGCCCTGGCCGCCTATCATCTGCTGATGGCGCAACACACAACCGAGGCCAGTCAACTGGCGGCCCAACTCGATGCCCAAAACCGAGAGCGGCAAGAGCTGACGCTGAACACAGTAGAAATAGCCCGCCAGATTATTTTGGCCGATGACGCCCAACAACCCCTCTACTTTATCAGCCAGCCCGATTTTAATCCTGGCGTCGTTGGTTTGGCTGCTTCTCGCCTGACCGAAGAATTCTACCGGCCTACGCTCATTGCCGAACGCGGTCCGGAGACCACCAAAGGGTCTGCCCGCAGCATCCGCGAATTTCACATCACCGAAGCCCTGGACCAATGCGCCGACCTGTTGGTGCGTTACGGCGGGCACGCTGCCGCGGCGGGCTTCACCCTCAAAAACGAAAACGTTCCAGAATTTCAAGAAAGATTGCGGCACATAGCCCGGCAAAACCTGGATGTCGCCCAACTGCGGCCCACCATTACCATAGATGGTGAGGTTAATCTGCGGGGGGTGCGGCCCCCTTTGGCCGAGGCCATTGCCACGCTCCAGCCTTTTGGCTGCGGCAATCCCACCCCCTGCTTCCTGACCCGCAATTTAGAGGTGAAATATTTTAAAACAGTGGGTCTTGACGACAAACACCTGCGTCTGATTTTGCACGATGGCCGTCACGCCTGGAGCGCCATTGCCTTCCGGCAGGGATATTGGGCCGGCAAGCTGCGGACCTCTCAGCAAATTGACGTTGTGTATCATCTTGAGTTCAACGAATGGAACGGCGAGCGCCTGATGCAATTGAACGTCCAGGATTTACACCCCAGCGAGACGAGCCGGGAGACAGAAGGGGAAAAACATATCCCCCATTAGTATTAACCTGAGTTCGGGATAACTAAATGAAGTCAGGGAAAAGAGCTAATTGTTCAGGAGTAAGCTTAAGGGCAGGCTTCTTTTCCT
>JAFGDY010000312.1 GCA_016931895.1 Anaerolineae bacterium | reverse complement strand
TTCATCTTTGGTTTGGTAATCCTGGCCATTATTTTCGGCAGCCACAAGCAGGTCTCCTGAAGGCAATTGAACTGCCTGGATTTTACCAGCCTGAATCTGTTGTGTCAACACTTTTTGAGGCAGGCCATAGGGCAATTGCATACATTATGTGAATTAACAAAAAGTAGCTGACCAAATTTGCTTAAGCCAGGGTCGTTGTGTCATCATTGAGCAGCAATTCCCGTTATGGGGTGTTTCTTTCAAAATACACATTCCATAATCAAGCTGGTCAAGCCAATGATAAAACTCCAAGTCAAGCGTACCCACACAGGGAATTCTAATTTCAGGGTCATAGCGGCAGAAGTAAGGGCAGTTCGGTTAAAGGGCGCACTCCTCCCAGGGTTTCAAAGCGGTTCAAGTCAAGTGGGGCCCAAAATGTTCAACCCTTCGATTTTGTAGCCATAAAGCAAAGCGTTGAAGATGTCATCCAGTGAGGAAACTGGCAAGGTGTAAAACAAGGCCCGCATATGATCCCAGAGTCTTTTGCGACTGCCTTCCTTTTTCAACACCGCCTGGAACAAAGACGAAGTGAGTTGTTGGACTTGGTCGACCAGGAAGGCCAACATCATCAACAAGACAAAGACCAACGACAGATATTGTTGGCCGTGGCCATAGTTGTGTTCCAGATGATAGTCTTGATTTTTGAGGGTGTTGAGGGTTTCATTTTCGATTTTCCAGCGGGTGCGTCCCCCGCGCATCAGTTCGCAGACATTGAATTTGGTCACGGTGAAGTCGGTGATCTTACAGAAGTGTCGGGTTTGGCTGGGGGAGATCTGCCAATATTCGATGAAATTGACCCGCAGGTCTTGATTGGAAGCATTCAAGGGCACTTGATTGATGAAACGAAAACGGTGGATAGCCCCTTTGATGTGCTGTTCATAGACCGTGGTCTGACCCGCTTGATGCGCTGTTTCAACATAATCAAACAGAAAGGCATGATCGCCTTCTTTGACCCCCAAAATGTAGTGCAGCTCATGCTTTTGTAATTCTCGAATATGGGGCCCATTGGCACTTAAGGCATCTTCGGTGATGATCAGGGGTAAATCAGGGTGGTCGGGCCAAAAAACGCCTGGCCGCATTGCGTTCACAATCATTCTTGCTGGCCCCATCTTGCTTCACAATCGGTTCTGGGGCCAAAGGAATGACCACCGCCTGATCAGGATGGACAATCGCTGCCACCAAGAGCTGATGATAGTAGGTCGTCTCACCATTTTTATGCTGCTTTTGCAGACAAGAAGCACAATGTGCCTTGTTCGAGCTGTAATAGCCGCTCCCGTCCAACGAGAGCAGGTAATACTGGGCGTGTTGGGGGGGACAGCCAAAACAAACAGGTCATCAAATCGTCCATTGACCCAAGCCAGGCGGAGATGGAGTAAATGGTTGAAACCGTCCTCACTCCAGCGCATACCCACCCCTTTGAATCGCTGTTGGATGAGCCACTTGCAAGCACTTTCAACGATACCGCTGCCAATCGGTAGCCCCAACTCTTTAAATTTAGCGTAATCGATGTGGTCACGATGTTTGTCCAGGTAGGTATACAAGTTGGTCAAGGTCTGGTAAGCAGAAGCGGGGAGACCTTCCAGGGCGAGAGCCGCCTCGATATCGGCCAAAACCGCATTACTTTTGCCCTGCCGCAACAAGCGGCGAGCGGACTTGAACCAGTCTCGTGCCCGTTGGGTGCGTCCATCCAGCCAGGCCTGACTGCCTTTCCATAAATTTTGTGCGGCGTGGTAAAAGTCCAGAATGCCGGTGAGCGTGCCTGTCAGACCGGCCGTGGCAAAACGTTCCTCAAAGAGTCGCCAGAAGCCCCGCCCGCCATCGGCTAACCAGACCACCTGCGGACTACTCGACACGCCTTGCCGTACCGCTTCCAGCCACAGGCGAGGACTTAAGGCGTCAATGTCCCCTAACACCGCGACCAGGCGGCGTTGGGTCAAGTGCGTGACCCGCTGGCCGGCTGTCGTCACCCGTTCACCCAAGCGAGCCAGGATCCCCACCTTCACCTCCCGCCAGACCGTCTTGCCTTTAGCCCTGCCCGCTTGGGGACGGAAGGGGGTCATCACCCCATCAGCCCCTATTAGCAGGGGCAAGGTCTTGGTCCCCGTCGCCAACACTTCCTCTTCCGGCAACTCCCCTTGAGTCAGGGCTGCCAGTTGGTTCGCCAACTGAGCCATCGCGCGCTGCCCACTCTGTTGCACCCACGACCAAATGGATTTGCTCTCTACCTTGACTCCCGTCAATAACTCGAATAGCACGGCGGCTATCTCAAACGGGACAAACACGGCCAAGGCACAGGCCAACCATTTCACTTCCAGGCTCGTCCGTTGATAAGGCTTCAACCCCAAGGCGGCATCCAATGACGCCACTTGGCCCGTGGCACACTTACCCGGACAGCCCCGCACCCGTCGTCGCCATTTGACCAACCCTAGCAAAGTAATCATTTCTCGCCGCTTCAGTCCCTTACTTTCCAGATTTTGATTACAGTCGGGACACACCCCGCCCTCGTCCGGCGCTTGCCCCCGCTCGTTCAAAACCTCCTCGGCTACTTTGGCGGCCACCACTCGCCCCAATTGCAGTGCCGCCAAAATGAGCAACGCCAGTGAGGACGCATTTTTTATCTTATCAATCAGTTCTTGCAATGATGGGTCACTTTGAGCTATAGTGTTGGTTAGACAAGACATCGGCTACTCAGGTTCCTTTTTGACAATCTTGGTCGATTATCAAAAGTTACCTCATCCCCGGTGTTTTGTCATTTCTCCCCCCCAACCTTTACATACGCCCAATTGAAAACTATTTTTATTGAAACGGCGCAAGAGTTAAAAGGGTACGCCAGACGGATATTTAAGGCCAAAGTAGTCAAAGGATTGGGTAAGGGTGGGCAACGTCGGGCGGAAGAAGAACTGGGCTGGAACCGAGGCACAATACGGAAAGGGATGGCAGAATTGGAAGGCCACTTTGCCTACTTGGATAATTTTAGGACGCGGGGTCGGAAACCGGCTGAATACTACTTGCCCGATTTGCTGGCTGACATCAAAGCGATTGCCAATGCAGTCAGTCAAACAGACCCAACCTTCCAGACCACGCAATTGTATATTCGTTTGAGTGCCGCCGAGGTCAGAAAACAATTGCTTGAACAAAAAGGGTACCGTGATGAGGAGCTACCGAGTGCAGATACAATCGGACACAAACTCAATCAACTGGACTATACATTGAAAAAAGTCAGGAAAAGTAGACCACTCAAGAAAAAACCGGAAACAGATGCCATCTTTGAGCAATTAGCCCTGGTCAATGCTGAAGCTGATGCAGATGAAACAATGTTGCGGCTGTCAGTTGATGCCAAAGGAACCGTTTTACTGGGTTTATTGTCCAGAGGGGGCTACAATCGGGTCACAGTTAAAGCCCTTGATCACGATTATCGACCGGATAAGATGGTAACTCCAGGGGGTGTTTTCTTACCTCAATTCAATGAAACCTACATTTTTTTGACCACCTCTCCGGTAACCAGTGATTTGATTGTCGATTGTATTGAGCACGTTTGGACTATGAATAAAGCACGTTTTCCATTGGTCAAAACTCTGGTCATTAACCAGGATAATGGCCCTGAATGTCACTCTCGACGAACTCAGTTTATGAAAAGAATAACCCAATTGGCCGATGAAACCCAGCAGACCATCGAGTGGGCCTACTATCCACCCTATCATAGCAAATATAATCCTATTGAACGGGTGTGGGGTGTTTTGGAAAACTATTGGAATGGCAGTTTGCTTGATACCCTGGAAACTGTCTTTCATTTTGCTCAAAATATGACCTATAACGGTGTTCATCCCGTAGTTGAAATTGTTAAAAAAAACTATTATACCGGAGTCAAATTGACCCAGAAAGCTATGGATGAGTTGGAAAATCGCTTTGAACGTCTACCTGGTTTGGAGAAATACTTTGTCCGTATCTCTCCTTTTCCCAACTCGATTTTGGGATGATTATTTTTTCGGTACTGCCTAACCTGATTTAAGCCAGCTCTTCGCCAACCCCAAACATTCACCGACTTTCGTAAGGCCGGGCAAAGAACATCTCTTCCGCATAACCAAGAAGAACCGTATCTACAGATTGGGAATAGACTGAAGAAAGCCCCGCCCTCTCGTGGCCTGAGTAATTATGAAAATGATACCGGGAAAGTTCTTCTTCAGAATAAATGATGTTGGGGGGATTATCATTACAGCGGGTCCACTGCCCGCTGTTTATTGTTGCAGCGTTAATGATGGCGATCATCTGGCTCTTGGACGATCCCTGCGCGTGATCCTGGTCAAACTGGACCCGTAAATACGGACAAGGTAGGTCCGCCGCAAAACCGGAGGCATCCCTTTCCGCCCAATACCCTTCGTCAAATATTGCCCCACCGTGGAGTATAATTTGAGACAATTCTTCCGGGGCCGGTTCACGGCCCTTGTTCAAAAACCGGATTAGCGCATAGGCCCAAGCCTCATCATTGGCCAACCCTCGCTGCAAATCTTTACCCGGGCAAGAAGGCCCTTCCCAATCAATCAGAAAGGCCACCGGCATCTCTGGATAGCGGGCCAAGGCCCCTGTGGCCAGCACAACGCCATAAGAATAGGAGAGAAGCCCCATGTTATCTTTTTGAACAAACGAAAGCCCACTCACAAAATCTACAATAGCCTTCAGATCGTCTTGATGCACCAAGCCATGATGATCATCCTCCCCTTCACTCTCCCCTCGACCCTGGGGCGCAAAATCTACCGTGATAATCCCCTTTTCCAGAAGGCGGGCCGGCAGTGCTGATTGAAAAGCATACATCCCATCGCCTCCGGCCACCCCAATGAGAACCGGAAAGGGGCCGTCTCCTGCCGGTTTCTGGACCCGCATGGCTATTTTATTCCCATTCAAGGAGGGGATGGACAATGAAGCAACGCCACCGGACGAGAATTGAATTTTTTGCGGCTCAACCGTTGGCGTAGCTTGTGGGTTACCGGCGCAAGCGGTGAAGATCAGCCATAGCAAAAGGAATGAGACATATCTCCTTGAACGGTGCATAATTTTGACCAGCTCGGGCGCAAGGGGGTTGTTAGAGCGGCAGCCTCGTAGCCAAATCATTTGGGTTCTCTTGCCATTTCCCACCTTGGCCGCTTAACAATGGGAACGTCTTTTTTTGTACCCGGTATAAGTTTTCCATTTGTCCTCCGAGGCCGGGTGAGGCCTTATTCAGAGTCCGGGCCTGCAAGCCGGGCCAACAGCGCCTCTGCCTCTGCAACCGGCGCATCCAGTAACTTGCCGATTTGGCGAGGAATTTATCTCTAAAATAATGTAGAAGCTATTAAATCCTTAGCCCTAAGCCAAGCCTATTCAAGTATAACCGGATTTGAAGATTACGGCCAATTGCGGGGAGGGTTTCAACGGAGATTATTTGATAGGCCCACACTTGCGTTCTTTAAGCCTTACGGCTGCGCCAGGAACGCCGTTATTTTTTGATTGACCAGCTCTGTCTGCACAAGCAATAGATCGTGGCCGGCATTGGCAATGATGTCTGTTTGTATGTGCGGGGCCACCTTGTTGAGCCGCTGTACCGCTTTTTGAGCAGAATACAGCACCTCGTTTTCACCGACCAGGAAGAGCGCGGGCGCGTTGATGCGCTGCCATTCTTCATCCGTCAGTGGCGTTAATGCGGGCAACTGCCGGGGATTCACCGGCTCAAAACATCGCGCCGACAGCAAAAACTCATCGGCTATGGCTTCCAACATCTGCATATCCTTTTGGGCCAGGTCCTTGAAACACCATTTAAAAAAGCGGATATACGTGTTACGGCGAGGCGACAGGTTGAGAAATATGGACCGCAGAAGGTACCCTGCCCGAAAGGGCAATACCGTGCCGGCCGGGGCCACCCAAATAATTTTGCTCAGCCGGCCCGGGGCGTGCAGCGCATACCGGCCGGCCGGCCAACCGCCGTACGACGCCCCCAGGAGATTGACGTTGTCTGCCAGGCCCAGTCCATTGAACAACTCATCAAGCCACTGCCCAACGTCAGCCGGGCCGGTTATGGCCCGCGTGTACACGCTCCGGCCAACGCAACCGGTGTTGATGAGGCTATCCACCGCATAGGTTCTATAACGCCCGGACAACGCCGCGATGTTTGGTATCCACTGTAGAGAACAGCTTCCGGCCCCGGGCAGCAACACCAACGGCGGCGCGCCAACCGGCCCGCTGACCCGCACAAACGTTTGCCCGTATGCAGTGTCTGCCATCTTACCCTCTGAAGGGATCGGCCAGGCTTTTGCCGCTGCATCATAGCGGGCCAGATATTCCGCTTTTGCTTCCGTTGATCGAAAAGGATGATCGGCTGACGGTTTCATCGTTGTTCCCCCTTTTCAACCGGAAACTGAATTTCGGTGGTATAATCTTCATAAGAGCCATAATACACTTCTCGCGGCGGGCCAACAATGCCATAACCATGCGCTTCTATCCACCGGCCAATGGTATTGTAGGCCAGTTTAAAGCTCTCGCTCTTTTTGTCGGCCACAATGGTGGCGGCCACGTGCGGAACGGCTTCCATCTGACGGACAATGATCGGACTCATAGGCCTGGCAATCTTTTGGATTTCTGTGCCGCAGATGATAAAGGCACACTCGGTGTCAACATTCTCGCGGGTATAACTTTCGTTATGATAGATGGTCATGGGGGAACCGAAAGACAGGCGGTTGGCCGTCATCCAACCGGCAATGGTATGGAGCATTTCGCCGATACGTTGGGGCACTTGCTCAATTGTTGGCACCATTTCCCGGATGGCCGCCACAATAAGCGGATCAATAGATTTCAGGGTTACTTCGTAGGCAGGCATATTTTCCTCCAGGTTGAGATAATTCAGGCGAGCCAGAATTCGTTCCCGGCGCAGTTGGGCGGTCTCTATGGCGTTTTCGGCCAGCGCTAACTGCGCTTTCAGCATGCCACGCAATTCATCTGCGGTGGGTTTATCCCGGAGAATGTGCGCAATCTCCTCCAACGAAAACCCAACCTCTTTCAGCGCGATGATCCGGTTGAGGGGCTGCAATTGTTTGGCGGTGTAGTAACGGTAGCCCGTGAACGGGTCTACCTGGGCCGGTTTAAACAAACCAAGCGCATCATAATGACGCAGCGTATCAATGGTCACGCTTGCTATACGGGAAAACTCGCCTATTTGGAACATGCCTGTAGTTTAACACCTCGGGTAACCCTAGAGTCAAGGATGAATTTTACTTCTCTCCCTATCTTGCGGCCTGACCCCGCAGGAGGGGAGCCGAAATAGTTTTTAACCTCATAAATTTGGCTCTACTGATTCTATCAAAACCTACTCACCACGCAAGAATCCGGCTAACCGTGCTCGCGTGGGACTACCGGCTCGCGGTAACCCCACGGCGGCATACGACCCTGAAATTTCCAGTTTGCCCTAATCGCAACACGGGGTATTATGCTCAGGTTCAAAACGCGGAGGTGAACCGAAATGAACAAGGAACTGGAGCCCTTAACCTTGACCGATAGCGAGATCAAAGACCTTGAAACTCTGTACAAACAGGAAGGCGACCGACGGATGGCTGAACGCATGCCCTGCATCATCCTGTATGTCCGTGGTTATGAATTAAAAGAGTTGCAACGGATTCTGATGGTCGGCATCAGGACGCTCAAGAGATGGATAAAAACCTTTATCGCCCAAGGCATCGACGGGCTGCGGCAGTGGGGCTACAAAGGGCAGGCGTGCGTTCTGAGTGATGAGCAGTGGGCCGAGGTGGAAAAGGAGTTGGAGCGCAAGCCTTATCATTACGCCAAACAGGTGGTGGCGTTCGTCAAGAAAAGGTTCGGGGTTGAGTACAGTCAGCGGGGCATGCAAGCCCTGCTGCGGCGCAAAGGGTATCGTCGGATCAAAACTCGTATCGTGCCCGGCCAAGTCGATGAGGAGAAACAGCAAGAACAGCGAGAATTCATTGAGGATTACTTCAAACTCAAGGCCGCCTTAGGTCCAATACCATTCAAATAAGCAAAAAGGTGGCAACTGGAGTAAACTTTCGATGAGGACAAATCCAGAAAGTAATCCAGGAGCCACCTTATGAGATATAGATTACGGCAAATAGCCGAAGATAGCAAGTTCAGTTGCGAGTTGAAAGTGGAAGCGATCCACCGAGCTGTTCCAGAGCGGGAAGTGGAAGCCGTTTTGGAGGCAGAGGGGATAGAGACGATCCGAGAACGGAAGCCCAATATGGTTGTGGTTCTTCCAGAATTTCCGTGGTGTAGGGGCAGGTCTTGTGCCTGCCCAGGGCGACCACAAGGATTCGCCCCTACATATTGGG
>JAFGDY010000311.1 GCA_016931895.1 Anaerolineae bacterium | reverse complement strand
TTCATCTTTGGTTTGGTAATCCTGGCCATTATTTTCGGCAGCCACAAGCAGGTCTCCTGAAGGCAATTGAACTGCCTGGATTTTACCGGCCTGAATCTGTTGTGTCAACACTTTTTGAGGCAGGCCATAGTGCCGGGCGGCCTGCTCAAGGGGGAGGTAGGTGGGAATATGAGATGGTGAGGGCATAGGAGACCTCCTGGTTAAACAAAAAACCCTGCCGAGTTTCGGCAGGGCCTACACTATTCGTCATCAACAAACAGCCGCACTATATGAGTCATCCGAAACTGTAAAATCCATCTGCCAAAGGTAAACCAACTTCCCACTCATTCTTGAATGAGTAGTTCGATCCATTGCTCCAGCAAACATAAATGGGCGGTACAAGACTCGAACTTGTGGCCTCCACGATGTCAACGTGGCGCTCTAACCAACTGAGCTAACCGCCCCAATACTGAGAAAAATTATACCATCGAATTTAAGAAGCGCAAAAAACTTCCCTTGACCCGTACGGAAGAACTATACCCAAAATAGGAGATAAGTCTTATTATTATTAATAATAATCAAGAGAAATGTTTACAAGCGTCCTTATTTTATTTATTTTTTTTGGATTATATGCCATGGTGCATAGCCTGTTAGCCAGTTTGCCGGTAAAGGCTTGGGTGCGGCGCAAGGGGGGGGCCGCTACCGACTCTTGGTACCGCCTGGCTTACAATACTTTTGCCGTTATTACGCTGCTCCCCCTGTTCCCCCTGCTGATCATTTTGCCGGATAAAATATTGTACCTTGTGCCTGCGCCCTGGTGTTGGGTGATGTTGGGGGGTCAAGGGTTGGCACTATTAGGATTGGGCGTGGCCCTCTGGCAAACAGGGGCTTTGCATTTTCTGGGATTGCTTCAATTGTTTACAAAACAGCCTGCCCAGAGTAATTTGTTCAGCGTGTTTGGTTTTTACAAATGGGTGCGACACCCCCTCTACTCTTTTAGCCTGCTGTTCTTGTGGTTAACACCGCTGATGAGTGTTAATTTGCTCACCCTTTTTATTTTGTGTACCCTCTATTTTTATTTTGGCTCAATTCACGAAGAACAACGCCTGGTGGCCGAGTTTGGGACCGCTTATAAAGATTATCAACAACGTGTGCCCCGCTTGATTCCCTGGCCCGGGCGAAGTTATGGGCCAGATTGAGCAGCATTTCCAAGAGGTCAAGCTTATGAGTCACATCATCAAAATCCAGGGCTATTCCATCGCCTACAACAAAATTGGCAACGGCCCCAGAAACGCAGTGCTGGTACACGGTTGGGGTTCCAGCAAAGCCTGGTGGCAAACAATGGCTGAAGGATTAGCCCAAACCCACACGTGTTATGTGCCCGATTTATTGGGTTTTGGCGGGTCCACCAAACCGGCGCAAAAAGAGACCTTTCACATAGAACATCAAACAGAGATTATGGCAAACCTGATCCGGCAATTGGCTTTGGCCCCGGTTTATCTCATCGGCCACTCAATGGGCGGCATGATTAGTGTAACCCTGGCTTACCGCTATCCAGAGCTGGTTGAGCGGCTGGCGGTATTCAACCTGGTGGTGACCGGCCGCTGCAACTCCTTTTTCCGCCTGGGGCAGATAGCTCTGGCTATTCCCCTGTTAGGCCGGCCCCTTTATGCGGCCGGACAATCCGTGCCCAAATCAACCCTGACCACTTATACTCGCTCACTTAAAATGATGCTGGCCCACCAACCGGCGGCCTTAAAACGCCCCGAAATACAAGAATTCATCACGCGCGCTTATCCTGATTTTAAAAACACGCCCACCCGTTCACTTGAGTTTGCATTGCGAGCCTTTACCACGTTTGATTTGCGCCCCTTTATGGATAGGGTCAAACACCCCACGTTGGTTATTTGCGGCCTGGCCGATAAACAGATTCCCCCTGAGGATTCGCAAATCCTGGCTAACGGACTACCCAATGCCCGGCTGGAATGTTTTGAGTCCGCCGGCCATAGTCCCTTTATGGAGTATCCTGAGCGTTGTTTAGGCTTATTGCAGCATTTTGCCAACGGGAAAAGTGAGTAACGGGCCGGTGAGATCACAACCTGGCTGCGTTATTTTGCCACCAGAGGGAAAAATCTGTATCATTGGCCAGCCGAGCCAAATCTGGACACACCCAGCCAAACCATAAACAAGGAGAGAACTATGTCCAAGATAGAAATCAAAGCCAAGGAAAATGGCCCCTATTTGATAGGGGGGACCGCCACCTACACCGATGCCGACGGTAACAAACAAACCACGCCGGGCACAACGCTTGCTCTATGCCGCTGCGGCCATTCTGACCACAAGCCCTTCTGCACGGGCGCGCATCGTAAAGTGGGCTTTGAGGCCAAAGAATTTGTATTACAACTGAATGAATAACTAAAGCAATAAACGCAAATTTTTAAGCCAAAACATCCCTGCGGGCCAATAGGCTGGTCTGGTAGGGGTGTTTGTTTTTTTGCGCCTGGCCTGATGGCTCACTCAGGGGCTAGAACAAAAGTCGTGTTGATTCTCTACGGCAAAACTTGTATAATTAAAATGTTAAACGCCAAGTTTTGCAGCTTAAGAGACCTCAAATGCCCAAGCCCTGGTTGAACTTTTACGACGACGAAGTGCCGGATGAATTAATCATCCCCTCGCTGACTCTCCCCGATTTGCTACGCAATGCCGCCGAGAAGTATCCCCACCAAACCGCCACTATTTTTATGGGCGCACGGCTGAATTATCGCCGGTTAAAAGCGCAGGTTGACCAACTGGCTGCCGGTTTGCACCAGTTGGGCGTGCGCAAGGGCGACCGGGTGGCCATTATGCTGCCCAATTGCCCCCAGGCCATCATTGCCTATTACGCCGTTGTTTCCCTGGGCGCAGTAACGGTGATGACCAATCCCCTCTACGTTGAGCGCGAACTTGAATTTCAGTGGGGCAATGCCCAGGTTGAAACAGTTATCAGCCTGGACATGTTTTGGCCCCAAATTGAAGCGGTCAGGCAAAAATTATCAATCAGGCACGTCATCCTGAGCAGCGTGCAAGATTACATCCCCCCCGTTAAACGTTACCTGGCTCCTCTGGCACTGCGCCGCCAGGGTAAATGGGTTAAGGTGAAATATGACCACACGGTGCTCTCCTTCACCAAGTTACTGAAGGGCCAACACCACCGGCCACCAAAGATTGACGTTTTTCCCCACGATTTAGCCTGCTTGCAATACACCGGCGGCACCACCGGCCTGCCCAAAGGGGCCATGCTCACCCACCGCAATCTAATTGCCAGCCTGGCCCAGATCAGAACGTTTCTCTTGTTTGGCCATCAAGATGCCGAGGACGTTGCCTTGGCCATTATGCCCTTTTTTCACGTGTACGGCATGAACGGCATTATGAACCTGGGTATATACCTGGCCGCTACTTTGGTGCTAATTCCCCAGCCCGATGTCAAAACTGTTGTTGAGGCGCTGGTAGCTGAACGCCCCACTTTTTTTGTGGGGGTGCCGGCTCTGTTTGTGGCCCTGAATAATTATAAGCGTTTTGACCAACTTGACTTGACCTCCATCAAAGCCATGTTCAGCGGCGCGGCCCCGCTGCCCGTGGACGTAATGGAAAAATTTGAAGCCCGCACCGGCACCCGCATAGCCGAAGCTTACGGCATGACCGAAGCCTCGTCGGTAACTCACGTGAACCCCCGTAAAGGGCAGCGTAAAGCGGGCAGCATTGGCGTGCCTATCATCGGCACAGAGGCCAAAATAGTGGACATTGACGATTGGACCAGAGAACTTGGCGTCAACGAAGTGGGCGAATTGATGGTCAAAGGCCCCCAGGTAATGCAGGGCTATTGGCAGGCTGCCGCCGAAACCACCGCCGCCATGCGCAATGGTTGGCTGCGCACCGGCGACATTGCCTCCATGGACGAAGAAGGTTATTTTTACATTGTTGACCGCAAAAAGGACCTGATCCTCAGCGCCGGCTACAACGTTTATCCCCGCGAAGTGGAAGAGGTGCTCTACCAACATCCCAAAGTGCTGGAAGCGGCGGTGATTGGCCTGCCCGACGGCGTGCGCGGCGAAAAGATAACGGCTTACCTGGTTCTCAAACCCGGCCAAACAGCCACGCCCGCCGAAATTCGCCGCTTTTGCCGGGAACGCTTGGCCCCCTACAAACAGCCGCGCGCGGTTGTTTTTCGCAACAACCTGCCCAAAGCCATAGCCGCCGGTAAAGTGCTCCGCCGCAAACTGCGCGAAGAAGCCCTGGCCGAGTTAAAAGAACGCAAAACCTGATCCCCAAAACCATTCATTCCTCTTGATTTTTTAAAACCCTGCTTCAACGTGTACAATACCCTTATGCAAGAATTATTGACCAACCTGGCCGACTGGCAGGCCCGGGGGGATGTTATTGCCTTGGCCACCGTCATCAATACCTGGGGGTCCTCGCCTCGTGCGCCGGGGGCCAAAATGGCCGTCAATCAGCGGGGCGAAATGATTGGATCGGTCAGCGGCGGCTGCGTGGAGGGGGCGGTGGTGGAAGCGGCTTTGCGCGTTATCAAAACAGGCCGGCCCACACTGCTGCACTTTGGCGTCAGCGACGAGGATGCCTGGCAGGTCGGCCTGGCCTGCGGGGGAACCATTGAAATTTTCGTCGAGCGGTTGGATTGGTAAAAACAACAGTCAAGAGACAAGGCCAGAGCAATTGCCCGCCGGCGTCTCCCATCTGCCGTCTACTTTATTATGTCCTTTTTCTCTCTCTTAAAAAATTATCTCAAACAAGATAAAGGCGTTGTCCTGGCCAACGTGGTGCGCGGGCCTGAAGGCTGGCTGGGCCAGAAAGTCGTCATTCCGGCTGAAGGCGAGCCAACCGGCCCCCTGTTGGCGACTTCCTTGCGCGACACGATTTTGCAAGATGCTCAGGAGCTGATGAAGCAAGGGACGTGTGCCACCCGGCGTTATCCTGTGGGGCAGGGGGAAGTGGACGTTTTTTTTGACGTTTACCGGCCCGCGCCCCGCCTCATCATCGTGGGGGCCGTCCACATTGCCGGCGAGTTGATTCACCTGGCCCAACGCTTTGATTTTCACACTTATGTGGTGGATCCCCGCAGCGCCTTTGCCACCCGTGAGCGATTTCCGCATGCCGATCATTTGCTAACGCAATGGCCCGATGAAGCCCTGTCGGAAATCGGTTTGACCGCTGAAACCGGCGTGGTGGCGCTGACCCACGACCCCAAACTGGACGACCCAGCCCTGAAACTGGCCCTGCCCAGTCCGGCCTTTTACGTTGGCGCGTTGGGCAGCGCCAAAACGCACGCCAAACGAGTGGAGCGTCTCCTGGCCGACGACCTGGCCCCGGAACACCTGGCGCGTTTACACGCGCCCATTGGCCTGGACATCGGCGGACGCTCGCCGGCTGAAATTGCCTTGAGCATCTTGGCGGAGATTGTGGCGGTGCGGAACAACAAACCCATAGCAAGGCAACGTGTTGCCCACAAATGATTAAACCTGCTACATTTACTACCTTGTGTAGTTAATCGTAGAGTTTCTACACTTGCTACTCTGCTACACCTGTTACGCTGCTACTTGTAAAACCTTCTCAGGGGAAGATAAATGACAACCAACGGTTACTACAGTAATCCAACTATTCACCAAAATACAGTGGTGTTTGTGTGCGAAGATGATTTATGGGCAGTGCCGGCCCGGGGCGGGGTGGCGCGGCGGCTGACGGCCAATTTGGGCATTGTGTCTCACCCGGCCCTGTCGCCGGATGGAAAGTGGCTGGCTTTTGTGGGCCGCGAGGACGGCGAAGCGGAAGTGTACGTGATGCCGGCCCCCGGCGGCCAGGCCACCCGGCTCACCTGGCTGGGCAGCCAGACCGTGGTCCTGGGCTGGACCCCGGACGGGCAAAAAATCATATTTTCCAGCAATGCCGGGCAGCCGTTTGCCAGTTTAACCCCACTCTACGCCGTCAATTTTAAAGGCGGCCAGCCGGAGCCGTTGCCCTACGGCCCGGCCCGCTCCGTTTCTTACGGCCCTGCAGGAGGCGTAGTGATTGGCCGCCGCACCAACGACCTGGCCCGCTGGAAGCGGTATCGCGGCGGCACGGCCGGCGACATGTGGATTGACCCCAAAGGCAACGGGCAATTTAAGCCCCTTTTAAAAAAGTTAAAAAGCAACATGGCCAACCCCCTGTGGCTGGGCGAGCGCGTTTATTTTTTGTCGGATCACGAAGGCATTGGCAATATCTACTCCTGCACGCCCCAGGGTAAGGATGTGCAGCGCCACACCCATCATGAGGATTATTACGCGCGCAACCCGGCCACCGACGGCCGGCGCCTTGTTTACCGGGCCGGGGCCGACCTATATATTTTTGACCCGGCCCAAGAAAAAGTGACCCCCCTCAAAATTAAATTTCACAGCCCCCGCGTGCAGTGCAATCGTAAATTCGTCAATGCGGCGGCCTATATTGACCACTACACCTTGCACCCCAAGGGGCACAGCGTGGCCTTTTCTACGCGGGGCAAAACGTTTGTTATGTCTAACTGGGAGGGTGCGGCCATTCAATATGGCCGGCCGCACGGCGCGCGCTATCGCCTGGTGGAGTGGCTCAACAATGAACAACGGCTGGTAATGTTGAGCGATGCCAGCGGTGAGGAAGTGATTGAAATTCATAAAGACGCTTCTCTTTCGCCGACCGACCGGGCGGTGGAGTCGCTGCCGGGCCTGGACATTGGCCGCCCGCTCTTCTTTAAAGTATCGCCCCTTGACGACGCTATTGTTTTTGGCAATCACCGTTACGAACTCATCCACGTTGATTTGCAATCCAAAATCTTAAAAGTGCTGGACAAAAGTAACTACGGCCGTATCTACGGCGTGGCCTGGTCGCCGGACGGCCGGTGGGTGGCCTATAGTTTCAGAACCTCCTTGTTTACTTCGGCCATAAAGTTGTGCCACCTGCAAAGCGGCGAGACCCATTTTGTCACCCCGCCCCACGACCTGTACGATTATGGCCCCAGTTTTGACCCGGACGGCAAATACCTTTACTTCATTTCTTATCGAGATTTTGACCCGGTCCACGACAGCCATTATTTTGAACTGAGTTTTCCGCGCGGGGGGCGGCCCTATTTGGTCACCCTGCAAAAAGATTTGCCCAATCCTTTCATCCCTCTACCCGGCGAGGATACTTCAGAAAACGACAAAAACAACAAAAAGGAGGAAGGCCAGGAAAAGCCAAAAAAGAATGAGGCCGCTCCAACCGAAGCGGATCAAAAAGAGGATAAAGACAAGGAGAAAAAAGAACCCATCCAGATTGATCTGGACGGCATCCAACATCGCATTGCGGCCTTTCCTGTGCCAGAGAGTCTTTACCACCAGATCAAGGGCACCAACAAAGGCAGAGTAGTTTTTAGCTCATTTCCGGTAGAGGGTAGCTTGCACGATGATTGGCTTGACGACGATAAGGTGGGCAAGGGTGTTTTGGAAGTGTACGACCTGGCCGAACGAAAAAAAGAGTTCATCGTGAGCGGGGTCAATAATTTTGACGTGTCCCGCGACCGGAATTTTTTGATTTATCGCTCCGGCAAAAATTTGCGCGTGCTCAAGGCCGGCGAAAAACCGGATAACGAGGCCAAGGTTTATGCCAAAAAAAGCGGCTGGCTGGACCTGGGCCGGGCGCGCGTGGCGGTCAACCCGCCCGACGAGTGGCGGCAGATGTTCCAGGAAGCCTGGCGTTTGCAGCGCGACCACTTTTGGAGCGAGGATATGTCGGAGGTTGACTGGCAATTGGTGTATCAGCGTTACATCTCCCTGGTAGAGCGGGTGGCCACGCGGGCCGAGTTTTCCGATTTGTTGTGGGAAATGCAGGGCGAATTGGGCACATCGCACGCCTATGAATTGGGCGGCGATTACCGGCCCGCGCCGCGTTACGCCCAGGGCTTTCTGGGCGCTGATTTTACCTACGACCCCGCCGCCGATGGTTACCGCCTCAGCCACATTGTCCGGGGCGACTCCTGGCTGGAGCGATTTGACTCGCCCCTGCGCCGCCTGGGGGTCAACGTGCAGGAGGGCGATGTATTGCTGGCGGTTGACGGTCAACGGTTGAGCCGGGAGGTATCGCCCCAACAACTCCTGGTGAATCGGGCCGGCGTGGAAGTGCAGTTAACGTTTGCGGCCCAGGCCAAAACCGCCGCCGCCGCCGGCAATGATGAAGCGGAAACCCAAACCGGAGAAAAAGAAAATAAGGCCGCGCCGGAAGCGCCCCCTACCCGGACGGTGTTGGTGAAAACCCTGCGTGGTGAAACGCAAGCCCGTTACCGGGAGTGGGTAGAAACCAACCGGCGGCAGGTGCACGAGGCCACGGCCGGCCGGGTGGGTTACGTTCACGTGCCCAATATGAGCGCTTTTGGCTACGCCGAGTTTCATCGTTACTACCGGGTCGAGTCTGAGCGAGAGGGCCTGGTGGTAGACGTGCGCTTCAACGGCGGCGGCAATGTATCGCAATTGTTGCTAGAAAAATTGGCCCGCCGCCGCATTGGTTACAACAAGCCGCGTTACGGCGAAGCCCGGCCTTATCCGCTCCATTCGGTTTTGGGGCCAATGGTGGCTTTAACCAATGAGTACGCCGGTTCCGACGGCGACATTTTTAGCCACGCTTTTAAGGTGATGGGCCTGGGGCCGCTCATCGGCAAACGAACCTGGGGCGGCGTGATTGGCATCTGGCCCCGGCACTCGCTGGTAGACGGCACGTACACCACCCAGCCGGAATTTTCTTACTGGTTTGAAGACGTAGGCTGGGGCGTAGAAAATTACGGCACCGATCCCGACCTTGAAGTGGAGGTTAAACCGCAGGATTACGCCAAAGGCAAAGACCCCCAACTGGAGCAGGGCATCAAAGAAATTTTGCAGCTAATGGCCCAACATCCACCGGCCATGCCGGATTTTGGGCCAAAACCCAGCCGGGCCTTGCCCAAGTTACCCAAGGCCAAACCTAAAAAGAAGTAGTCGTCCTGAGCCTCATCGGCGGCGGGGAGAGCAAAGTGCTTGCCTGGCGCACCGCCAACGGCGGCCAGACGTGGCAGGCGGAAATGCCCTATCTGACGCGCGATGGTCGGTTCCTGACCCTTTACGGTCTGCTTAACCCCAACGTGACCATGCTGCGTTACCCTGGAGAAGCCTGGCAATTTAATGTTGATGACGGATTTGGTGATTAAATAACTTATTCTGAACGTATATAAAGTAGATTTTGTCCAAATATATTACAGAATAAGGAGGAACCAAAATGAAATACACCAGAGTTTTTATGTTTTTAATCGTATTGGTAGCGCTACTGATAGCCGGGTGCGCGTCGGCGGCGGCACCCCCTGCCGCCGACGAACCGGCCGAAGCGCCCGCCGCAGCCCCAAACGACAGCCCGTGGCAGGTTGTCCTTGACATCGAGGTTGAACAACCGATGCGCATGGCCGCGTTTCTTGATGAAAACTTCGGCCTCACCGGAGGGGCTGACACCGCCGGCAAAGCCCAATACACTACCAACGGCGGTGAAATCTGGACCATGGCCGACACCAGCGGTGGCTGAATTTACAGTCTGGACATCGTGGATGCCCAAACCGTTTGGCAATGTAACTTAAGCAACACCAGCGTGAGTGACGACGGCGGTAAAACCTGGGAAAACGTAGACAAAGCATGCAACAATTATTGCGGGAATAATTGCCGCATAAGTTTTGCCGATGCCCAAACAGGGTGGACTTTGAAGAAGGGCGTCATCGAATTGACCACCAACCGGGGCAAAACCTGGCACAAAGTGCCCCTCCCTGAAGGCGTCAAAGATATTGAAGCTATCTCACTCCGCACCGCCAGCGAAGGCTATGTCTTAACCTCCGACGGCGTTTTACACAAAACCCAGGATGGGGGCAATAGCTGGTCGTCTGTAACATTAGACCTGACGAAATATGGACAAATGAAGTTCCTACCTGCCGATCCCCCCGGCTACCCCCCCTCAGTCGCTATCCGCTTTTTCGATGCCGACCATGGAGTCATCGTGATGAGCCTGGCCGGCGGCGGCAGCAAAGTGGTGGCTCTGCGCACCGCCGACGGCGGCCAAACCTGGACCGAAGAAACTGTGCCGGCCCCGATTGGGACGCTGCACCTGACCCACACCGGCCAGTATTTGACCGTTAATTCTGCGCTTGAAACCAGCAAGGTTACCGTGCTCCGCTACACGGGCGAATAGGTAAGAATAATAGCCGTTCTGGGGGTTTCTTGCGAAATCGCCAGAACTTCTATAAAATCGGCGGAGGAAACGTCTTTATATAGTTAGTTTCTGGTGCGAAACGTCATCGATACCAACAAGATGACGTCAAGGAATGATTGAACCTTAACAAACTGATCTTTAGACAGCTTT
>JAFGDY010000310.1 GCA_016931895.1 Anaerolineae bacterium | reverse complement strand
ATAACAACCTTAATCTTCCTCGATTTGGAGGTCCCTGACAAATTTATTCAACTGTTAAAGTGTCAACTTGTTTTTGAACCATCCCGTACAGAGAGAGATAATTATAGCGTGGAAGTTATTCAAACTGTAGGCGACGCGACAAACGCATACACCGTTGAACTGCCCGATTTTGAAGGGCCGTTGGATTTGTTATTAAACCTGATTGAGCGGGAAGAGCTGGACGTTACCAAAATTTCTCTGGCCCGCGTCACCGATCAATACCTGGCTTACCTGGACATTCTCAGAGAAGTCAACCCCGACGAACTGACCGACTTTTTGGTGGTGGCGGCCAAATTGATCCTGATCAAGTCTGAAGTGTTACTGCCGCGGCCACCGGCCAGCGTCATCGAGGATGAAGAAGAGGATGTGGGCGACGAGTTGGCCCGCCAGTTGTTGCTTTATAAGCAGTTCAAAGCGTTGGCCGGCCAGTTCAAGGAGATTGAGGATAAGGGGCAACGCAGTTTTGTGCGGGTGGCGCCGCTGACCCTGAAAATAGAGCCAAAACTCATTCCCGGCGCGCATAGCGTGGCCGATTTGCTCCAGGCGGCCCGCGAGGCCCTGGCCATTAAGCCGCCCGACCCGGATGTAGATGAGGTGGTATCGCCGGAAGTAGTTACCATTGGCCAGCAGATGGCTCACATCCGGCAGGAGATTGGGACCAACCGGCAGGTCAGCTTTCAAAAGCTGCTGACGCGCAGCCATAGCCGCCTGGAGATTATTGTGACGCTGCTGGCCGTATTGGAGTTGATTAAACGCCGCCTGGTGAGGGTTGAACAGACCGGCCTTTTTGGCGATATTGTCATTAGCCAAAACGAAATCTCGCCGCAGCTTACCGAAGCCGAGTGGGCCGAGCTGACGGGGATGACGGACGTATCGTAGTTAGCCCCCCTCGATGAGCCACTGCAACAGCATTACCCCCCCCACGCCAAACATAATACAAAGAATCAACAGCACCACCAAACAACTAATAATGATGTGGAATTGGAAAAATTGGGCCAGTCCCTGCCGGCGCTCTTCGTCCGGGCCGGGTTGATAGCTCTTGCCGTTGGGAGCAAGAGCAGGTTGAGCCGCCTGCGTCGGCTCTGTGGCCGGGGGCGGCAGGGACTGGCTTGAAACTGGAGGACGTTGAGCAATGGCCTGGGTCCGGCGGCTGGCCCGGCCTGTTTCAGCCTCTTGCCGCAGCCGCTCAAGGCCCGGATAGAACGGCTCAATAGTTTCCAATTTGTTGATGAGTTTTTTGGCCAGGTAGAATTTTTTATTGGTAACAGCCCCGGCGGCCCGTTGAAACAACTCGTCGGCCACCGGCTCTCCGGTTGAATTTGTGGCCAGTTCGCGCTGGAGGCGGTCAAGGTGCGCCCGGATGTCCTCGAGTTGGCTGCGGATATTATCGGCTATCTCTGGCCGGCTTTCCTGCGCCAGTTTGGTTTCCAGGAGCGAGAAGTTCACCCGAAGCTGTTCCAGCGTTTTTTCTTTGTATTCTCTTTGTTCGGTGGTGAGTGATGGCATTGGCAAGATCGTCAATTATATAGAAATAAGGTTAGCCAATACTGGCCACTTATGTTGCCGCCGTTCTGCGGCGCGAATGAGTAAAATCATGGCCAAAGCGCCGCTGGTATCAAACAGCACGTCCGACACCCTGGCGTGTCGCCCCGGCACAAACGACTGGTGATATTCATCAGAAATGCCGTACAAAATGGCCAGGGCCAGAGCGGTAAAAAGAACCGGCCAGGTGGTTTGGCGTTTGGCGCTCAAGGCTCGCCACCACAACCAGGCCAAAACGGCATAAACAAGCACGTGGGCCAACTTGTTGAAAATTTTTTCAGACGCCTCATTTTGGAACTCAAGCAAAACCGGTTGGGCCGAAAGCAAAAAAATGATCGCCATCCAAAAAATGAGAGGAATTATATCGCGTAACCGGCGTGACGCCCAACTCAATGAGCCGTTATCAATCATAAGCCTTTTCCGCAATTTGGGCTAAATTGGCCCAATTGAATTTTTCCTGAATAGTTTTGGCGGCCGCCTGGCCCACTTTTTGCCGCGTTTCAGGTTGTTGAAGCAAAACAAGCACGGCCTGGCTAAAGGCATCATCGTCTCCAGCGGGAACCAAGAGGCCGGAGACGCCGTGCTCAATGTACTCGCAGTTTTGTCCCACTGCGTCGGCAACCACCGGCAGGCCAGCGGCTAACAGGCTGATCAGTTTCACCGAGCACTTGGTGCGGTTGATGAGCGTATCATCGTAAGGATAAACGGCCACGTCCGCGGCCTGAAAATAGGCCGGCAATTGCTCCAGGGGCAGCCAGCCGGTAAAATGGGCGTATTCAGCCAGATTGGCCTGGGCCAGCTTCGTCTCCAAGATTTTTTCTTCACCCTGCCAGCCTGCGCCTACAATTAGCCACCGGGCCTGGGGAAGTTGGCTTGCCACCAGCCCAACCAGGGTGACTATCCGCTCCAGCCGGAATTCAAAGAAGCGGGTAAAAAGCAAAATGGTGGGCGACGTGTTTATTGGAGGGGAAAGATCGTTCTGTTTTTTGATTCCTATGTCGCTACCACCCGTCCGGCTGTTTTTCCGGCCAGGTTCAACCCTGGTTGAGTGGGTATGATGTCCATTGGGTAAGTAAAAAATATCCGCTGGCTTCCGCCCGATGCGGGTGGCCGCCAACTCGGCCAGGGTCCGGCTGGCCACCGTAATTGCATCCGCATGGCTCAAGCCCCACCGTTCTTGCCAGGTGAAAATTTTTTTTTGCAGAGTGGAATAAGGCAACCATTCATTCCAATCCTGTTCCCAATCGTCTGTATCTACCACCAGCCGCCATTTTGCGCCCGACAAACGCCGCAGCCACCACAATACCAGATGAGCCAGCCCGGCATACGCTTTGGGCTTGAAAAAATGGATCACGTCGGGGCGCAGCTTTAGCGCGCCAACAATCAGCGCGCGGGTCAAAAAAATATGAAAAAACAGCGGCAAGCGTAAGATGCCGCGCGGCAAGGCCACGTTGACCACCTGGATTCCCTCTTCCGTCCAGGTTTGTCCGGCCCGGTCGGGGTCGTCCCAGGGTGGAATCAGCGCCGTGACCGTATGCCCTCGCGCGGCCAGGGCTTTGGCCAGGGGCACGGCGCGGACGCTCATGGTTGCTTTGGGCTGCAAGCCAAAAGGGCCAATAAAAACAAGGTTCAGGTTTTTCATCAGCCCTTGATTTTAGTGACTCCAGGGTTGGATGGCAAATATTATCAGCAAAGTTGTTTCCGTAATTTCACAAATGGCCCCGTACACGTCCCCGGTCAGGCCGGAGATGCGGGCCAGCGCCAGGCGCGCCACCAGCGTGGTGATCAGCCAGGCGACGCCCAAGAGCAATATTCCTCCCCAACCCAGTAAAACCAGAGGAATGGCGACAGCTACCGCCGAAGCCAGGCTAACTTGGGCCCAGCCCAGCCCGGCCTTAAAAAGAACCCCCAACCCTTCTTGGCGGGCCGGAGGGTAGCGAGCCATGGCCCAAGTCATCGCCCAACGGCCCAGCACCGGCACAAGCACCAAAATGGGCAGGCGACCGGCGGCGGGCAGGACGGCCAGGGCGTTGAATTTTAGCAACAACAGCAAAATTGCCCCCACCACGCCAAAGGCCCCCACCCGGCTGTCTTTCATGATTTCCAGACGGTGGGCCGGGTCGCGCGGCGGCAGCAGGCCGTCGCAGCAATCCATAAAACCGTCCAGGTGCAGCAGGCCGGTCAAACCGGCCCAAACCGCGATAAGCAAACCGGCGGCCAAACCTCCCGGCAAGTGAGCGTATAAAAAATGGCTGATCCCGGCCAGCGCCAGGCCCAGGATCAACCCCACCAGGGGAAAATATCCCGCAGCCCGGCCGGGAGAGTCTGCCGCCTCGTCCGGCGCAAGCGGCAGGGGAATAACAGTCAGCAAGCGCCAGGCCAGGGCAAAGTCGGTGATAAATTGAGGGCGGCGGTGGAGAGTCTTCATGCAATGGATTATACAACGAGCAACGATCAACGACCAATGACGAACGACCAACGACCAACGACCGGTGGGGGCCGGGGAACTGAACACGACGATGGTCGTTGGTCGTTGCTCCTTCGTCGTTCGTCCTTTCGTGTGGTATAATCATCCCATTATTCCTATACTTCAATGATGAGGTTTAAAACAGTAATGAACACAGCCGATTACGTTTCACTGGAAGATCAATACGGCGCGCGTAATTACCTGCCCCTGGATGTGGTGCTGGAGCGGGGCGAGGGCATCTGGGTGTATGACGTTGATGGCAACAAGTATCTGGATTGTCTCAGCGCCTATTCAGCCGTAAACCAGGGCCATTGCCACCCCCGCCTTATTCAGGCGATGATGCAACAGGCCCAACGTTTGACCCTCACCTCGCGGGCCTTTCGCAATGATAAATTGGGCCAATTCTACCGGGCTTTGAGCCAACTGACCGGCTACGAGATGATCCTGCCGATGAATACCGGCGCGGAAGCGGTTGAAACCGCCATTAAGGCTGCCCGCAAGTGGGGGTATCAGGTTAAAAAAGTGGCTTCCAACCGGGCCGAGATCATTGTGTGCGACGGCAATTTTCATGGCCGCACCACCACCATTGTTGGTTTTTCTTCAGACCCGCAATACAAAGAGGATTTTGGCCCCTTTACCCCTGGTTTTGTCAACATCCCCTATGGCGATGCCAAAGCTTTGGCCGCGGCCATTACACCCAATACGGTCGCCTTTATGGTCGAGCCGATCCAGGGAGAGGGGGGGGTGATTGTGCCGCCGGTTGGGTATCTGCAAAAAGTCAGGCAAATCTGTGATAAACACAATATCCTATTGATGGCCGACGAAATTCAAACCGGCCTGGGGCGCACCGGCCGGCTTTTTGCCTGCGACGAGGAAGCGGTGCGGCCCGACGTAATGATTATCGGCAAGGCGCTTTCGGGCGGGTTTTATCCGGTTTCGGCGGTGCTGGCCTCCAAGGAGATTTTGGGGCTGTTTCGGCCCGGCGACCACGGCAGCACGTTTGGGGGCAATCCTTTAGGCGCGGTAGTGGCTATGGAGGCCCTGGCCGTGCTGGTCGAAGAAAATTTGATAAATAATGCCGCCGAATTAGGGGAATATTTTCAGGAGCGACTGGCCGAAATTCCCAGCCCGCACGTTAAAGAGGTGCGCGGTAAAGGTTTATTGATTGGCGTGGAACTCAAACCGGCGGCGGGCGGCGCGCGGCGTTTTTGCGAGGCTTTGCAGGAACGGGGCATTTTGTGTAAAGAAACTCACCGGCACGTCATCCGTTTTGCCCCGCCGCTGGTGATTACCCGGGCGGAAATTGATTGGGCTTTGGGCCATATCGCGGCGGTGCTGAATATGAAAAAGCAGTAATTCCCGGAGAATGTTATGACCTGAATAGTCACGCTTATTTTTTGGCAACAAGCTCATTTTCGGTCAGCCAATCGGCCAGAATTTTGGCCACCGCACGGTTGCCTTCGACGGTCCAGTGCCGGTCGCCTTCCAGGTAGAAAGGAAGGTCATTAGCCATTTGTTCCTCAAGTATGGGTTCGAGCAGGTCAATATAAGGAATATCTTGTGAGCTAAAAAATTCCGTCAGGCGTTGGTTAGGGCGGTTGATGTTGGCTTGGGATAGATATGGGTTTTCTTGAAAGAACTTTTCTTGTACAAAGGGGGGCAGTGTTTTTAACTCAAACATTTCATCAGGGCTGATGACCGCTACCGTAAACCGGATGTCATCGAGCATGGTTTCATGCTGCAACTGGCCTATGGTGGCCAAAGTGACCTGCCAGGCATACTCAAGTTCCTCTATTTCGTCATCAGGGGCATAGAGGGTGTACAAAGGCGTGAAATAGTTGGCGCCAAAGGCCGGGGGAGGATAGCGGGCCACGATGAAGGGGTCGAGTTGTTGATACAACCGCGAGTGCCGGTAAAGAGCGCCCATTGTCTTAATTGCGGCCCGCCAACCGGCTAAACAGTTGTTGTGGAGATTGTTGCTTAAACCGGGCACATATATCAGCGGGTTAGGATTGAGATATTCACCGCACCAGGCAAAATAGGGAGCATAACAATTAATTCCTTTAACGGTAGCGGTGTTGCCGGGTAGGTTATTTTGAAAATCATTGCCGATAAAAAAAGCCAACAGCACTAAATCCGGTTGAAAATAACGGCCTTTTTCTCGATAGTAGATAAGCTGTTGCCCCGTGCCCCAGCCGATGATGCCGCTGCTCAACACTTCAAACCGCAGCGAGTTTTCATGATCTTGGTTGTTGAGATAATTTTCTAAAACTTTGTGCATGGTGGCGATTTCTTCCACCTGAAAAGCCTGAACAAAAGAGTCGCCCAGCAGGAGGATGCGGAAAGTTTGGGGCATTTTCTCCAGAGGATGTTCGGTATCATACATGCCCAAACTGTTAAAAGTGACATGCTGCCGAAATACCGGGCTTTCAATACTTCCGTGAAAATCGGGCCGGCCCGTCCAACCCAGTTTGGGGTCACAAGTAAGATAATTTAAGGCCAGAACATCTACCGAATTTTCATCATAGTTGTACGGAGGAGGCAACCACAGGCGCGTCGCAATTTCAAGCAGAAGAAGGGCGGCGCCTATCCCGGCTAAAACTAAAAGGAGGTTGCTTGATTTTTTCTTACATAATAACTTACCGGAGAGCTTGCCTTTAGCGCGCGTTATTACGGGAGTATGGGTTAGTGGTTGATTTAAAGGCATTTTAGCGCGACCCTTTCAATTTTGGGTTTCGGCCACGGGGGGGACTTTGGGCATATAGAGCAGGCCGTAGTAGGCCGGTGCGGTTCTTAGCTCGGGATGGCCGGGATAAACAATACTCCAGTAAACTTGCTCGTATCCCCAATGCCACCGCGGGTCTGCAATGTAAATCAGGCTCATAGTCCCTATCCACGGTTGCCAGTTGGCCTCGGCGTAGGCGTAAGCCCGTTGTAAATACTTGTCTTGCTGTTCCGGCGTAACGGCGTGCCAGTGATAAGGGGAATCCGGGCGGGGGTCTATGGTCCAGCCAAATTCAAGCACCACCACTTTTTTGGCGGCGTCGCCGTTGCGTATCATCAGGTTGCGCACATCTTCCACGTGCCGAAAACAGTAGACCCGGCGCAGTTCTTCGGGGGCGCTGTCGCCGTTGTTCAGCTCAGGCGTGGCGGCCACAACGGCCGGGTCAATTTCGGGAGAACTTTTGTAGCCGGGCGCATGCACGCCCAGGGCGTCAAAATAAGAAGCCGCGCCGGCGTCGTACATGCCTTGTATAAAATAAACGTCGGGCATGGCTTCGTGGTCGTTACGGGTGGTGGGGGCCAGGCCCGCGCTGATAACAACCGCGTGGGGATCGGCCGCTTTTACGGCCCGGTAACCAACTTTTAACAATGCCACGTATTCGGCCGGGTTGGGCGGGCGTCCGCCCCATTCGCGGGCCAGGTTTGGCTCGTTCCAGATTTGATAGGCTTCCACGCGCCCCCGGTAGCGACCGGCCACCGCGTAAACGTAATCGTAAAAATCCTGCATGTTATCCGGCGGGCTGACCTCCGGCAGGGGAGCGGCGGAGGCCCACTCCGGCTGAGAACCGAGGCGCACAATGACCTTGAGATCGTAAGTATCAATCTGGTCCATCAGCCGGTCCGGGTTTGCCCACTGCCATGAACCTTTGGCATGGCCTTCCACTTCTCGCCAGGGAATTTCTTGTTTGACCCACCGGAAGCCGGCCTCTTTAACCAGGCGCAAGTCGCGGTCGGCCACCTCTTCCTGCCAATATAAAAAAACCTGCATGCCATAGTCCGGCGAAGACATCACTTTGTCCAGATCAAGGGTAGCCCGGTACGTTCCGGCGGCTGCTTCAGTTTCCGTTGCCGTTGGTTCAATTTCTGCCGGGCGGGCTGTAGGCGATGAGGCAGGCAGCGCCAAACTGCTCCCCACCGACGCTGTCACGCCGCCCGGCTCGCAGGCCGATAGCATAGCGGCCAGAATGATCAAGAGACAACTGGCCATAACCAGAATATTTTGCAGGTAGCGATCAAGAAGGGACAAAGGCACTCCTTAAAGAGCCACGCTCGATAATGGTGTTGATTTAGTTTGCCTGATTTTGGGCCAAAATTCAAGATTTTCAGCTTAAGCACCACAATATATTGTGGTATAACTTATAAATAATACTGTATCTTGTGGCTTCAATAAAATCTTAAAAGCAGACAAACACCCATATATTGTAAGCATTTAGCCTGGATTGGCAATTTTGGTCAATCATCAAGGGTAAAACCAATTTAAAAAGGTGATTGTCATTGTCTCCATAATCGTTTATACTGCTATATGTAGAAGGATGAGGGTTTTAGACCATAGGGTAGGGATAGATCATCCTTCACATTTTTTAGGGAGAGCAACACTATGCACATTCTAATGGCCGTCAAGGAAAACAACGATTATCAGGTCGTGGCCTCGGCGCTGAAAGAGAACAGCCCGGCCGGTGAGGTGACTTGGGCCTCACGAGGTGAAGAGGTACTCCAGCATTTGCAAACCGAAACGTTTGATCTGGTTTTGCTTGACCGTGAGATGTATAAACAGATCCTGGATGCATTGCAGAAGGTTGAAGAGAAACATCGGGTTACACTTGACTCGATGGGCGACGCCATCCACGTGGTTGATTCAGATTTACGCTTGATTCTATGCAATACCACCTTCAAACAATGGAATGAGGAGTTAGGCCTGGATTCGGATGTGCTTGGCCGAACAATATTTGAGGTTTTTCCTTTTTTGCCCAACCAGGTTCGTGAAGAGTATCGTCAAGTTTTTGAGTCGGGCCAGATGTTGGTGACCACCGAACGTTCCGTAGCCGCAGGGAGAGAATTTTTCACTGAAACGCGCAAGATACCGATTGTCGAGAATAATCAGGTTAGCCGAATTGTTACCGTTATTCGTGATATAACCAAGCAGAGACAGGTAGAGGAAGCCTTGCGAGCCTCGCAAGAGTACGCCATGAACATCATCGAGAGTTCTCCCGATATTATTGTGACGGTAGATACGGATCGGCGCATTGTGGAGTTCAACCGGGCCGCCCAGACAGCCTTTGATTACCGGCCGGAGGAGGTTATTGGCCGGCACATTGACCTTCTTTATGCCGACCCCCAGGAAGGGCTGCTGATTCACCATGAAACCATTGAAACCGGCCAATGCACGCGCGAGATCTTGAACCGGCGCAAAAACGGCGAGGTATTTCCGGTTCTTCTGTCGGCCTCGGTGTTGCGTGATGCTCAGGGCCAAACCGTGGGCGTAATGGGCCTGGCCCGCGACATTACCGAATGGAAGCAGGCCGAAAAAGCCTTGCAAAAATCAAACTCCCAACTGCATGCCTTGATTGAAGCGCTTCCCGATGTGGTCTATTTCAAAGATGTTCAGGGGCGCAATCTTATTGCCAATAGAGCCTTTACGGAGTTGGTAGGTTTAGAAAAAGAGCAGATTGTGGGCAGAACAGATGAACAATTATTTGCCCCAGATTTGGCCGAGCAGTGTCGGCGGAGTGACCAGGTGGCCTGGCAAAAAGGTGAGCCTGTTTACGTTGAAGAACAATTAACCAGCCAAAAGGATGAAACAATCATTTTTGAAACTATCAAAGTGCCCCTCTTTGACGACCAGAAGAATATTATGGGGCTGATTGGCGTCAGTCGAGATATCACCGCATACAAACGCTCGGCGGCGGCGTTACAGCGGCATAGTTTTGAACAAGAGATTATAGGGCGCATGGCCCGTTCCCTTAACACCTTAAACGTGAATGAGGCGTTTCCCCTGCTGGTAGAGGGCCTGAAAGAACTGACCGGCTGCGACCGGGTGAGCCTGGCGCTGATAGATGAGGCCGGCGAGAAATTCATTATGTCTATCCTGGAATCTCCTTTCCCCACCCTGGAGGAAGGAACGGTAATGCCCGGCTCCACAACCGCCGCCGCTGCCGACATTTTAGCCGGTCAGCCCCATCTGACGCGGGATTTAAGCACGGAGACAGAATTTCTGGCCGAGCAGTTACTCTACCGGGCCGGTTTTCGGTCGCGGGTAAACGTGCCCCTGTTGGCCGGGGATGAGGTGCTGGGCGCCCTCAACCTGGCCAGTGCTCAACCGGATTTCTTTCATCAGGAGCAATTGCCCGGCCTCCAGCAGATTGCCAATGTGTTGGCCAGCGCCGTGCAGAATAGCCGCTTATTTGAGGTGGAGCAGCACCAGCGCCAGGCAGCGGAGACCTTGCGGGAAGCGGCCCTGGTTTTGACCACCGCTTTGAACCTGGATGAGGTTATTGAACGTATCCTGGCCCAATTGCAGCAGGTGGTGGCCTACGATACCTGTTCGGTGCAGTTGTTCAAAGCGGTCCCCAAAAATCAACAGCGCGAGGGCCGTTTGGAGATTGTGGGCGGGCGGGGCTTTCCTAATTTGCCGGAGATTGTGGGATTGTCTTTTATAATTGGCGGCGATAATCCCAATACAGAGGTGATCCGTACCCAGGCCACAATTATTTGTAGGATCTCAAAGTTAATGAAAAAGCATGTCAAAGTTAATGGGATTCTATGTCAGAGTAGTTGAAACTATCTTACTCAGTCCT
>JAFGDY010000309.1 GCA_016931895.1 Anaerolineae bacterium | reverse complement strand
GTAGTGAGGAAGGAATCAAAAAGCCGGGTCGCCACTACCCGGCTTTTCAAAAAGGAGAAAAGGAGAGCGTCAATTTGCCTATTGACGCTTCTATTATATCATCCCTCTGCTTTGTTTTACTTGACGCTTGCACGATGGCTTCTTGCTGCTAATCCTACGCTGGCCAAATGTTAAATTTTGCGGCAGGCCCGGACAGCAACGCCGGTGGTGGTTTATGGCAACCCAAAAATCAACCGTTAGCGTTGAGCCTCAGAAAAAATACGCCAAATGGCCCGATGCGGCGCTTCTTGTGGGTTTAGCCCTGCTGCCCTGCCTTTTTTTCTGGCGACTCTTGACGCCCCATCCGGCCGACCGGATGCACATTGTTGCCGGTGATTTCACCGAGCAATATTTTCCCCTACGCGCTTTTACCGCCCAAGCCTGGGTGCAGCCCCACATTCCCTTGTGGAATCCCTACTTGTTCGGCGGCCAGCCGGCCCTGGCCGATATTCAGGCCGGGGCGTTGTACCCGCCCCACGTCATCGAGGCCCTGATTTTGGGCTGGGGCGGGCCGTTATGGGGGCGGGAAATCGGTTTCCCCTTGTGGGCTTTGGAAGGACAGGTGATTGTTCATTTCTCCCTGGCGGCAGTGGGCAGCTATTTGTTTGGACGACACCTGGGCCGGCGTGGGGGAGTGTCGCTGCGCCGGGCGCGTTTTGACGGAGTCATTACCTCCCTGGTTTTTACTTATAGCGGTTATCTGACCGGCTTTCCGGTGCAGCAGATGACCATTTTGGCCGCGAGCGCCTGGCTGCCTTGGGTGATGTGGGCGGTGAGTAACATCGGAATGAGAAATGAGAAAGTAGAAGTACGCCGCGGGTTAAGGGTTATTGGCTGGGGTGGGTTGGCTTTGGCCATGGCCATCCTGGCTGGGCATCCTCAAACCGGGCTGTATATTTTTTATCTTTCCCTGGCCTATACTATTTTTAGGGCTGTTTGGGCCTGGCGTAACGGCGCAGCCGGGCTGTCAGGAGAGAATCAACAACTTTCAGGCGGGGGGATGAAATGGTTATCTCGCTTGCTTCCCTCTTTCTTTGCGCCTTGGCCCGGTTTGTTTCATTGTCTTGCGGTCCATCTTCTGGTTTGGTTTGGTTTGGTGCTCCTGGGTGTGGCTATTGCGGCGGCTCAAGCGCTGCCCACCCTGGAGTTTATTGCTCACTCGCTGCGGGCCGATCTTTCTTATCAGGCGGTTTCTGCCGGTTTGCCCTTAACCGAATTGATCTCGGTTTTGTATCCCGGCTTTTTTGGCGGGTCGCCGGAATATGTGGGGCTGGTGGGCCTGGTTTTGTTGGCGGCGGCCCTGGTTTTGGGCCGGCCGCGCCGCGAGATTTTCTTTTGGGCCGGCGCGGGATTGGTTGGCCTGGTGCTGGCCTTTGGGGGCAGCACTTTTTTGTACCCGCTTTTTTATCTGTTAGCGCCGGGTTTTGCCGCGGTCCGGCAGCAAGAGCGAGCGTTTTTGGTTTACAGTTTTAGCGCCGCGGTGTTGGCCGGGTACGGGGCCATCGCTTTGACCGGCCCCTTTTCAAAATTGGCGCGGCGGCGGTATGCCTGCTTTGAACGCGGCCTGCGGATTGTGGTTGTGGTAGCCTTGGGCCTGACCGCTTTTTATATTTACGGATCGGCTGCGGTTACGGCGCGCGGCGATGAGGTGAACCTGTTTTATGGGGTGTTGCGGTATCATTTGTTTGGGTTGATGATGTTGGGCGGGCTGGTAGCCTGGCTGGCCCTGCGCCCGCGCCGATGGCAGCGGCGCGCGTGGGCAATGGCCCTGCTGGCGCTCTGGCTGATTTTTAATCTGTTTACCGTGAACTGGCGGTTCAATTTGGAAAAACGGGCCGGCGTTGAACCTTTTGCGCCCAATGGGGTGGTGCAGTTTTTGCAGGCCAAGCTTTCGCCCGGCCCATCCAACCCCACATGGGGACGGATAGTGAGTGGGGGACTGCTGCCGGGAGGTCATAATGCAGCCTCTGTTTATCACCTGGAAGATTTGACCGGCAATACGCCCCTACAATTGGCCGGGGTGGATACCTTTTTCCGGCAGATGCCGGCCTGGCGGTTGTGGCAATTGTTGAACGTGCGTTACGTGGTCGCTCGGCAGGATATTGCCGGCGACGGTTTGCGCTTGGTTTTTGAGGAAGGGGAGGACAAAGTGTTTGAAATGGGCGATCCTTTTCCCCGCGCCTGGCCGGTATCGCAAGTGGAGGTCATACCAGAAATTGAACAAGCCACGGCTCGCCTGGCGGATGATGATTTTGATTTGCGGCAGGCGGCTGTTTTAGCGGAGCCTCTGGGGGTGTCGTTAGCACAAGCGGCGGCAACGGTGACGGTGGTTGACTCTGTCGCCGGCTATTTAAAGGTAGAAGTGGAAGCGTTAGGCCGGCAACTTTTGGTGGTCAGCCAGATTTATTATCCCGGCTGGCAAGCGGAAGTTGACCATCAACCGGCAGAGTTATGGCGGGTCAATGTGGTTCAGCAGGGGGTGATTGTGCCAGCCGGAAGACATACGGTGGAGTTGTTTTTTAGGCCGGTCAGTTTTTGGTGGGGGGGAATTATTTCTCTAATGGGTTTGGCGTTGGGGTTATGGTTTATTTTGCCGGGGGCTTTAAGCGGTACGATGCGTAACCCCTGAAAGCAGGCCCTCTCTGCCGCTGAACGGCTCGCGTATTTTCAGGCCGCCCTTTTTGATTTCAAATCTTCTGATTTCCTTTTGATGCGTGCTGCCCCGCATTTTCATCACGGTAATGGCCCGCTGCATAGTGCTGTCAATTTCAACATAGCGCAGTAAAATAACCGTGTCAACCACAAAGGGCAAGGTAGCCATGCGGCCGTGTTGGACTTCCACCACGTTGATGGCTTCGTCTAGCAGTAAAGACGTCATGCCTTCTCGTTTTAAGGCGTTAACCAGGCTGTTGTAAATGTCTCGGAGTTCAATGGGAAAATCGTCGGTCATTCGCTGAAAGTGGGCCGTGCTGTCTATTACTACCCGTTGGGGAGCTAAAACCTGCAAGGTTTCGGCCAATGGGCTATCTTCGGCCTTCAAGCTGCCCAGAAAGACTTCGGGCGAAGTAAAAATTATCTTGAACAGCCCCTCGTTTTCCAGGGCATTCAAATCCCAGCCTAATTGCAGGGCATCTCTGATGAGGGAAGAGGGGAATTCTTCAAAGGATACCATTAAGCCGGATTGGCCGGCTTTGATGCCGGCTATCAAAAATTGCAGGCCCAGCGTGGTTTTGCCAACCCCCGGCGCGCCACTAACCAGGGTGGCTGTTCCTCTTAATAATCCACCGCCAACCATTTCATCTAATTCTGTGGAACCTAAAGAAAATCGTTCTCTTGGCGTGATTGGGGTCATGGTCTATAGTTTCCCGTTTTTGTTTATCTCTATAGTTGTTTAGATAACGTTTTGGGGGCAGAAACAGGACCTTGTCCTGTCTCGATCCGGCAAGAAATCAAAATCTTTTTTGAATATCTTTAAAAAGATACCATTATTACCACGTTTCGTCAATTAAATTGCCTCATTTGCCAGTTGATCACTTTTACTTGGATAGAGTCGTCGTTTCTACAGGGGTCCAGAATGCAGCCCTTTTCCAGGAACTCCTCTTCTTCTTCTTCAGGGTCAACGCCTTTACAGTGAGAAGGGTTTTGAGCGTAAATAGGGTCGGTGGTGAATTTGAACTCTTCGCTGGCCTGCTGCCCGTTTTGGAGAACATAGATGTACCAGTTATGGGCCGAATAAGCATACGCTTTGGCTGTGCCGGGCAAAAGGAGGGCGGTATAGCGGCCGTTGGCATCGGTTTTGGTGGTGAAGCGGCTGCCCGATACACCTATTTCTCCATATTGAAGCTGGACGCCGGCCTGGGGCAACCCATCAGGCCCGTTGACTACCCCTTTTAAGCCGATGTCGGCGCAGTTGTTTTCGCTGGAATGAGATGAAACAAAATAGGGCAAGGGGGTGGGGGTGGCGGTAGGGGGAGGAGGAAGCGTGGGCGGGAGCGGCGT
>JAFGDY010000308.1 GCA_016931895.1 Anaerolineae bacterium | reverse complement strand
GCTTACTCCGCCTCTGGCAACCTAAAAAAAGCCATCGCCGACTACACCCAGGCCATTCAACTCAAGCCGGATTACGCAGAAGCCTACGGTAATCGGGGAATTGCTTACAAAATCTCTGGCAACCTGAAACAGGCTATCGCTGATTACAATAAAGTCATTGAACTCAAACCGAATGAGGCAGGAGCCTACTACAATCGGGGAAATGCTTACTCCGCCTCCGGCGACCTGGAAAAAGCCATCGCCGACTTCACACAGGCCATTCAACTCAAGCCGGACTACGCAGAAGCCTATACCAATCGGGGGATTGCTTATTCCGCCTCTGGCGACCTAAAAAAAGCTTTCGCCGACTACACCCAGGCCATTCAACTCAAGCCGGATTTGGCAAATGCCTACTACAATCGGGGAAATGGTTACTCTGCCTCCGGCGGCCTGGAAAAAGCTATCGCCGACTACACCCAGGCCATTCAACTCAAACTGGACTTCGCAGAAGCCTACATCGGACGGGGGAATGCCTACTCCGCCTCAGGCGACCTGGAAAAAGCCATCGCCGACTATACCCAAGTCATTGAACTCAAGCCAAACTACGCAGTTGCCTACAATGATCGGGGGATTGCTTACGCCGAGGCCGGCGGCCTGGAAAAAGCCATCGCCGACTTCAACAAAGCTATTCAACTCCAGCCGGACAACGCCATTGCCTACTACAATCGGGGGCTTGCTTACAAAGACTCCGGTGACCTGGAAAAAGCCATCGCCGATTATGAACGGTATCTTGAACTAGTTCCCAACGCCTCAAACCAGGAAGAAACGCTAAAACTGATTGACCAACTTAAAAAACAACTGGGGCAGTAGGCAAGGCCGGGTTTGGCCCACGAAAGTCGCGAAACGAGACGAAAGGCGAGAAACAACCGCCCGACCGCCATTATTTATTATTCAATACGTTTAAGCAATATGCCATGCGTGACCTGATATAACAAAGGAGACTTCTCAATGACCGTAATCGCCATTGTTGGCGCGCAGTGGGGCGACGAGGGCAAGGGTCGCCTGGTAGACGCCCTGGCCGGAGAAATGGATTGGGTCATCCGTTTCCAGGGCGGCGACAACGCCGGCCATACCGTAGTGAACGAGTATGGCGAGTTTAAACTGCACCTCATCCCCTCCGGGATTTTTTACCCTCAAACCAAATGCCTGGTCGGCACAGGCTGCGTGGTCAACCCGGCCACGCTCATTGAAGAGCTGGAAACTTTAGAGAACGCCGGAGTGGACACGAACAACCTCTACCTCTCGGAACGGGCCCAAATGCTCATGCCCTACCACCGTCTGCTCGATGGTTTGCAAGAATCGGCCTCCGGCAGCGGGGCCATTGGCACCACCAACCGGGGCATTGGCCCGGCCTATAGCGATAAAAGCGCCCGGCGCGGCCTGCGTTTGGGCGACCTGTTACGGCCGGAATGGTTGGAACTTAGGTTGGAGCAGGCTTTGACCTTTGCTAACCGGGAGTTGGTCCATTTTGGGCACGAGCCAATTGAGGCAGGCCAACTCTTTGCCCAGTGCCTGGCCTGGCGCGATAAAATTGGGCCTCGTTTGATTGACCCCCTGCCGCCCATTCGCCAGGCTTACCAACAAAACGCCCATATTCTTTTAGAAGGGCAACTGGCCGCCATGCGCGATCTGGATTGGGGCATCTACCCTTACGTCACCTCCTCCAACCCCACCGCCACCTTTGCCCCGGTAGGCGCGGGCCTGCCGCCGCAGGCCGTTACCGAGGTCATTGGAGTGGTCAAAGTATATACTACGGCTGTTGGAGCCGGGCCTGTGCCTACGGATCAGGGTGATAGTGAAATAGCTCAATGGCTACGCGAATACGGTCAGGAGTATGGAGCCACCACCGGGCGGCCTCGCCGCTGCGGCTGGTTTGACGCAGTGGCCTTGAATCACGTGGCTTATCTCAACGGCTTCACCCACCTGGCCGCCACCAAGTTGGACGTGTTGGACGGCCTGCCCGAATTGAAAATTTGCACCGCCTACCGCCTGCCCGGCGGCCAAGTTATCACCCACGTGCCCGATACCCCCATCTACGAAACGGTTGAACCAATTTATGAAACCTGGCCCGGCTGGCCCAAAAATTCAACCCGCGCCGCCCGGTCCTGGGCTGATCTGCCGGAAGCAGCGCAACGTTATCTCAAACGAATCGAGGAATTAATTGGAGCGCCGCTAAAATACGTCTCGGTTGGCCCAAAACGTGAAGAAATGTTTGCGGTGGAACGTATAACAGGGTAACAAAGTAACAGCGTAGCATTAAGTAACACGCGGATGAATTTGTTACCTTGCTACCTGTTACCTTGCTACCCTGTATAAAAAATAAAGCAGGCAAGCTTGGCAAAAAACGCAATTTTGAGTACAATGTTAAAGGTTTTTAACATTTTTAAAATTGTTGATCGGTGACAGTAATGAAGCTACCTATTGACCAAGCTGAAATTGAACAAAAACAGAAATTATTAACCCAACACCGGCGCAATTTGAGTCATTTGGAGTTGCAGGCGGCCCGGCATGGCCTGGATCTGCCGCTGGCCATTCATAACGCCCTGATCGCCGAACGCGACGCCATTGTTGCGTTAGAAAAAGAATTGGCAGCATGGGGCGTATCGCTGCGCCCCAAACCCAGTTGGCAAGCCCTGGTCATTGACCCCGACAGCCATTGGCGCAAAATCATTGCCAACCACGTTATCCAACTTGGCGGCGTGGTGATTGAACGTCACGCTGTGGTTGAATCCGAACAAGAAGTTATAGAGACCAGTGGCCTGGCCATTGTCGGCGTGCCGCATCCCGGCGAGATGCCGGTTATGGAAAATGGCTCAACCAGACAATGGATTAAAAATGTGGTACAATTAGGTCATTGTTTACCCCTGATCGTGCTGGCCAGTTGTAAAAATAGAGACACCACCCTTATTTTACGCCAGGCCCTTTGCCAAAACGGGCAAACAAATAGTTCATCTGTGACAATTTTTAAAGAGAATTTTGATCCCGGCTGGTTTGCGCGTGTTGTGCATAAAATACTCATTTAACCGATTAGTTTAAGTATAACTGTTCACCCATGTCATTTCGACCGAAGGGGGAAATTCCCAAATTGTCACGCCATAGGGATTTCTCGGCCTACGCCTTGAAATGACATGCAGGTAAGCAATTACGTTTAGTGTCACCCCAAATCTAACGATAGGGTTTTTCTTAATTATTAATTGGCTATGCGAAAGAACATCCTCGTCACATTCCTGGTTCTACTCTTTGTGGGCCTGGCCATTATGGTGGGTATGATTGCCTTTCTATTAGGTCGGCAAACCCGGGCCATGCCCATTCCGGCCGGCATCACCCCTGCGGCTATGGCCCCGGAAAAAACAACACCTACGCCTGTTCAACCCCCGCCGCTTATTACCAACACCCCCACACCCACCCCCACTTCGACCCCCACCATCGGCCCCACGCCTACCCCCACAAATACCCCTACGCTTACCCCCACCCCTACAAATACGCCTACCCCTACCCCTACCCCCATTGTCGTTATCACCCACGTTAATGCCCTGGGCCGCCTGGAAACCACCGAATTTGCCATGCAAACCGTGGTTGATTTACAAAACGATCCCGGCAATCTCTGGGAACAAATTGTAGGCAGCGACAAATTGATGCTGGTGGCCGAAGGAGAAGTGGTGGCCGGTTTTGACCTGGATAAAGTTGACGAAGCCGACATTGTGGTCAACGGCGCCTCGGTAAAAATAACCCTGCCCCCCCCTGAAATCCTTTACAGCCGGATTGACAATGAACGCACCTACGTTTATGAGCGTAAAACGGGCCTGCTGGTCAAACCGGATGCAACCCTGGAAAGCCGGGCCAGGCTGGTGGCCGAGCAAGCCCTGCTTGATTGGGCCATCCAACGCAATATTTATGAAAGCGCCGAAAAATACGGGCGCGTCCAAATGGAGAACCTCTTGCGCTCGCTTGGTTTTACCGACATTACCATCGAAGTAGAAAAAGGTGAAAGTGGATTATGAACCAGGCTCAACGACAATATCTGATCTGGCTGGGCGTGGCCGTGGTTGCCTTGGTAGGCATCGGCCTGATTACGTTTCTGGTAGGCCGTCTCACCTTGACCAATGTGGCGGCCCGACCCACCTCCCTCCCCCCCACGCCAACCAACACGCCCCTGCCGCCTCCGGTCATTACCATCCAGGGCATCAAGGCCAAGGCCGAATTGGCCACGGTGGAGTTTAACAGTGTGGCCGAAATTTATAACGAAAACGCCGCCGAGGGTTGGCTCGATGAATTTCTGGGCGCCAAAGAACGCTTGCTGATGCTGGTTTACGGCAACGTGCAAGCCGGTTTTGACCTGGAAAAACTGGATGAAGCAGATTTGTGGACCGACGGCGCCCGCGTGCGGCTGGTGCTGCCCGCCCCGGAAATTTTGAACAGCAATATTGATTTTGACCGCACCCATATAGTTTTTTACGAAAACACCTTGATTCTGGATCAAAACGATCCCAATCTGACAGGGGCGGCCCTGGCCCAAGCCCAGGCAGCCATTGAACAGGCCGCGTTAGAGAACGGCATCTTGACCAAGGCCAACGAATACGGCCAACTCTATTTTGAAAATTTCCTCTTCTCCCTGGGTTTTACCGAGGTTGAAGTGGTGGTTGACGCGCAAATTTTCAAAGAATAAGTGGGTAAACCGGCTTAGTCATCATAGGGCTTACACAATTGAGAGGTGACAGTCACTTGGCAAGTGACTGTCACCTCTGGAACGTGCGCAAGTCCTACATCAACCAAACTTTTACAAAACGGAGACCAAAAATGCCAATTGCTTTACTTTCTGTTGCCGATAAAAGCGGGCTGGTAGACTTTGCCCGCGTCCTGGCCGAGTTGGGCTGGGAATTGGTGGCCAGCGGGGGCACGGTCAGGGCGTTAAGCCAGGCCGGCCTGGCCGTTACCGAAGTGGCGGAGCTGACCAAAGCCCCGGAAATGTTGGACGGGCGGGTGAAAACCCTGCACCCCACCGTTCACGGCGGTATTCTGGCCCGCGATACCGAGGCGGACCGGGCCGAATTAAAAAAATACGGCATCCGCCTCATTGACATAGTCGTTTGCAACCTGTATCCATTTCAACAGACCATAGCCAAACCGGGAGTAACGCTCAATGAAGCAGTCGAGAACATTGACATTGGCGGCGTAACGCTGCTGCGAGCTGCGGCCAAAAATTTTACCCGGGTCGCGGTGATTTGCGATCCGGCCGACTATCATGCTGTGGTCGAAGAATTGCAGGCTAATGGCGCCGTTTCGTCTCAGCGCCGCGCGGAATTATGCCTCAAAGCCTTCACGCACACTGCCGCCTACGATACGGCGATTATGCGCTATTTCTCCGGCTTAAAGTGATACCCGCAGTTCAGGCAGAAACGTAAAAAAGAGGAGCGTAATTTCAAACCACGCTCCTCTTTTTTAATTGGCGCAACTTGAAAAACTTGACGTACACCCAACAAGAGGTAAACTTGATTCAACAACAGACTCAAAAATCAGAAAGAAACGCCTATGGCTACGGATAAAATTCACATCAAAGACCTGCTTTTACGCACCATCATTGGCATCAATGAAGAAGAACGGCGCAACAAACAAGATGTCCTCATCAATATCACCCTTTACACAGACCACACGGCCGCAGCCTCGGATAAAATAAAGGATACCGTTAATTACCGTACTCTCACCAAACAAATCATTGATTTGGTGGAACATTCACAATTCTTTCTGGTTGAAAAAATGGCCCTGGAGATTGTGACGATATGCCTGGCCGACCCGCGCGTTGAGCGGGCCGTGGTAACGGTGGAAAAACCGGGCGCCGTGCGCTTTGCGCGCTCGGTGGGGGTTACGGTTGATCGAAAAAGGAAAGAATAATGGATCAGACTTCTTCCAACGACCTTTTCCAAACCGACCCCAATAACAAAACAAACCGGCACAAAGCCATTGAAGAAGCCGTCGCCATCATCCTGAAGAATATCGGCGAAGACCCCCACCGCCAGGGGTTGCAGCGCACCCCGGAACGTATTGCCCGGATGTACGACGAACTGCTGAGCGGCTACCATGTTGATCCCATCACCCTCATCAACAACGCCTTGTTTGACGTGGATTATCGGGAAATGGTTATTGTTAAGGATATTGACTTTTACAGCCTGTGCGAGCACCATTTGTTGCCGTTTTTTGGCCGGGCGCACGTGGCCTACATGCCCCGGGGCAAAGTATTAGGCTTGAGCAAAATCCCGCGGGTGGTGGAGATGTTTGCCCGGCGGCTACAGGTGCAAGAACGGATGACCCAGCAAATTGCCGATTTCATTGACCAGGCGTTGCGCCCTTACGGGGTTGCCGTGGTGGTGGAGGGCGCTCACATGTGCAGCATGATGCGCGGCGTAAAAAAAGCCAATGCCCTGATGGTGACCAGCGCCATCTCCGGGGGCTTTGAAAAAGACCCCAAAACTCGGGCCGAATTTATGCAGCTCATTGGCCGCCGCCGATTTGATGATTAGCAACTATTACCGTTCAGGAACGTATTACTATTGAAACACAAACCTGATTTAGCAACACTTACCCAACAACGCCCAAAGAGCCTGCACTGGCTTATTGTCAGCCTATGGTCCGTTCTGGTGACAATGGCCGGGTTTCTGTTTTGGAAAGTATTTGGCTACGGGCACCGACTTTTGCGCCAGCCCCGCCTCTCACCGGCGCAGATGCCGCCGGACACAGAAAGCCACCAAAGTCTGCAAACAAAGGCTCGGCGCATTGCCTCGGCCAATTTGTTTGCCGGCATCGAAAAACGCCGTTTGCCCAACGGCCAGGAAAAGTTTGTACTCTGCGCCGGCCTGCGCAACTTCAGAGAACCCTGGGCGCGCGATTTTGGTTTTGCCAGTTTTGGCCTGATCGAGTTGAATGAATTTCAGGTAACCAGAGAAGGATTGGAGGTTTTTTTGTTAAACCAACGGCCATCTGGACAATTTCCGGTTAAGGTTCATTCCACCGGCGTGATTGACCGTTATCTTCATTCCCTCCTCAAACGAGAACAACCTACCACCGCTCCCATCAGGCCCAAATACATCACCGCCCACAATACCGTCTCGTTAGATGGCAATGCCCTGCTGGTGGTGGCCGCGTTAAATTATACCCTTCGCTCCGGCGACCGTCATTTTGCCCAAACTTACTGGCAGGCCCTCAAACAAGCAATTAATTGGTTAGAAAAACATGCGCTTGAAGCCGACGGCCTGCTTCATCAAAAAGCTTTTGCCGATTGGGCCGACAGCGTTGCCCGGGCCGGCCGCATTTTATACACCAATGTTCTTTACTGGAAAGCCTTGCAAACCCTGGCCGAATCTGCCGCGATTTATGAATATTTTGAAGACCAATACTATTTTGCGGCCAAGGCCCAATACCTGAAAAAATCCATCAACGAATATTTTTGGCGAGACGATTTGGGGTATTACGTGACCAGCCAGATTTTTGACAATTTGAGCAGCGGCGGCAACTTATTGGCCGTGGCCTGGGAAATGACCACCCCTCAACAAGCTCACTCTATCCTGGACAAAATGAACGAGTTTAATATGGCCAATCCTGTGCCCACCCAGGTGGTGCATCGCCCCTATCCCAACGAATTCATTGCCATCGAAAATCGGCTGGGGGGGATTCCCCATTACCATACCCAGGCCGCCTGGCTCTGGTTGGGCGCGTGGCACGTGATAGCCCTGGCCCGCATGCGGCGCATGACCGAAGCCGAAATCTTGCTCCACCGCATCTCTAAAGTAATTGCCAGAGATGGCGCCGTGCATGAAGTTTATGCGCCTACCGGTCATCACCTCTCTACGTTTTGGTACACCTCTGAAGCGCCTCTCACCTGGAGCGCCGGGATGGTTGTTTATGCCTATCACGTTTACCAACGCGCCCTGGCCAGCGTGAGAAAGATCACCCATTATGTCTGAACGGTGGCACATTGCTCATTTTGTCAACACTTACCATCCCGTTATCAGTGGGGTGGTGCGTTCGGTGAGTGTGTTTCGACAAGCCCTAACCGAATTGGGACATAATGTTTTTGTTTTTGCCCAACACACCGGCGATTATGATGATCCCGAACCTTTTATTTTTCGGTATCCGGCCATTGACCTGCCCATGACCCACAATTTTCCACTCACCATCCCCATTTCACCCTTTGTAGACAAACTGTTGCCTACGCTCAAACTGGATGTCATCCACAGCCACCATCCCTTTTTACTGGGCCGCACGGCGGTGGGCAAAGCCCAGGAATTGAACTTACCCCTGGTTTTCACCTTCCACACCCGCTATCGTGAATACAGTCACTACATCTCGTTAAATCAGGAATTTGTTAAAAAAGCCATTGATCGCTGGGTGGGTGATTATATGCAGCAATGCCACCACATTGTGGCCCCCAGTAACAGCATCAAAAAGATACTGGCCGATGAATACGGGGTGAGAGAACAAGTAACCACCATCCCCACCGGCATAGACCTGCAACCGTATCAACAAGCCGACGGCCAGGCCATCCGGCAAGAACGAGGTTGGGGACAAGAACAGGTGCTTATTTCGGTGGGACGGCTGGCCAAAGAAAAAAATTGGGAAACCTTGCTGGCCGCAGCCGGCCAGGTGATGCAACAGAGAAAAAATGTGCGCCTGGTAATTATTGGCCAGGGTGAAGAGAAAAAGAATCTTAAAAAAATGGCTCAAGATTTAGGCATTGTTGACCGGGTTGAATTTATCGGCTTAATCCCTTTTGCCGACGTGCCCCGTTATCTTAAGGCAGCCGACCTATTTTGTTTTGCCTCAATCACCGAAACCCAGGGGCTGGTGACAATGGAGGCTATTGCCGCCAACCTGCCGGTAGTAGCCGTTGGCGCTACCGGCACCCGCGATGTCATTACCCATGGCCGGGAAGGTTTGTTGACCGATAACCACAGCCAGGCCCTGGCCCAGGCCATCTGCCAGGTTATTGACAATAAAGACCTGTATCAACAATTCAAAGAAGCCACCCGAAAAAAAGCGCAAAGTTTTGACATTATAAGCCAGGCCAAAAAGTTGATGGCGGTTTACCGGCGGGCCGCAGAAGATAAAAAGGCCAATCGTTTGGTGCATGTAGACAAACGCAAAAAAATATTCAAATTTATTATTGATGAAGGGCAATGGCAAAAGCTGATTGGGGGCGTAAAAGAAATGGTCCAGCTTAGTAAATAATCTATATGTCCAATTATACCTCCACCGAGAATCTAAAAATAAAGTTCAAAACAGGCTATCAACAGGCCAATGATTTGAGCCGGGGCACTTTGGCTATTTTGGTTCACACCTACCATACCTTTGGCCAGGCCAACGCCGCCGAAGCGGCGGCCAGTATTGCTTATTATGCCCTCTTTTCCTTATTTCCACTTTTACTATTTTTGGTCACTCTGGCCAGTTCCGTTTTAGAGAGCGACCAGGTAGCGCAGCAAATAGTGGAAATAACCGCAACCGCCCTCCCGCCGGCTAAAGAGTTAGTGGCGCAAAATATTAAAGAGATATTGGCCCGGCGAGGCGCAATGGGGACCGTGGCCGTTATCGGCCTGCTTTGGGCCGCCTCCAGTGTTTTTACCATTTTAACCCGCAACATAAATAAAGCCTGGCACAGCGCCAGGCCGCACAATTTTTTACTCAGGCGACTCATGGGCCTGACCATGGTGGCAATTTTGGCCGGCCTATTAATGTTATCCCTCATATCAACCACCATTTTCAGGCTTTTACCCCACATTGATATGACCGGCCCACTCTGGGGCGAGGTTTTGCTGTATGAAACCTATTCCTGGGCCTTAGCCTCCCGGTTAGTGCCCTGGTTTTTTATGTTTGTGATGTGTTTGGGACTATATCGCTGGATACCCAATACCAAAGTGGGTTGGTTAGAAGCAATTGTGGGCGCGCTGGTGGCGGCCACAGCCGGAGAGACCACCAAATCCATATTTACCTGGTATTTGGGCAGCGGCCTGGCCAGGTATGATCTGGTTTATGGCTCGTTAGCCACGCCGGTAGTTTTGATGCTCTCAATCTACTTTGGCAGCCTGGTTCTGCTCTTTGGCGCTCATTTGAGCGCGGCTATCGGCCATCACCGGCATAAAAAACGACCAACGACAAACGACCAATGACCAACGACGAGTGACCAAACACCAACTTGATAATCGGCAGCAACAACGGTCTTTCGTCGTTCGTCGTTGGTCCTTCGTCGTCCGCTGTTACAAAATCCGGCCGTCTTTGGCCTTGACAAAATAACCTTCACAGGCTTCTTGAATGAGTTTGGGCGTCATGTGCAGCGGTTCACCGGCATACTCGCACAAAACCTTCACCGCCTTCAAAATGTCGCGGGGATGCACGGATTGCAACGGTTTGCCCGTGTTACGATACCACTCGTTGAGGAGATAGAGGAAAGAGGCTTTATCCACACTAGGAAAACCAAGCGCCTGGGACTGATTGGCAAATATCTGGTAAAACATCTTTTCGTCCGGGCCAAACACCCCCACCTTGAGCTGAATCCGGCGCAAGAACGCCCCGTCAACCAAATCATCGGGGTCCAAGTTGGTGCTAAAGACCAACAACTGTTTAAAGGGAATCTCAAAGGTTTGCCCGGAGGTCAGCCGCATAAAGTCTATTTCTGTTTCCAGGGGCACAATCCAACGGTTTAACAACTGGGAGGGGCTGATCTGCTGGCGGCCAAAGTCGTCAATCAGGAACATGCCGGTATTGGCCTTCATTTGCAGGGGGCCTTCGTAAAATTTGGCCACCGGCTCATAACGTAACTCCAGGTGTTCCATGGTTAATTCGCCGCCCACCATTACCGCCGGCCGGTTGAATAACCCCCAACGTTTGTCGGCGCCGCCCCGGTCTTCCTTATTGTGTTTGTGGATGAGGCTATCATAAATTTGGATAATGGCCCCGCCCACCGTCACCGCGTAAGGTATCCAAACCGGGTCGGTGCCGCCCAATAATCTGGCAATGGCCTCGGCAATGGTTGTTTTGCCGTTACCGGGCGGGCCATACAAAAAAATAGAGGTGCCGGCGTTTACGGCCGGGCCAATTTTGCGGTCAAAATCACCGGGCAAGATGAGGTGGCTCAAGGCCCGTTGCACTTCGCTCCGGCTCAACTTGTGTTGGGTGGCCTGAAATAAAACCGACTTGGTATACTTCTCCAGGGGCACGGGGGCCGGCCCAACATACTGGGTTCGTTCAAAAGCCTCTTTGGCTCTGGCCCGGCCCGCATCGGTTAAGTTGTAAACATAACCTCGCCGTCCCAAACTACCCACCGCCTTGGATACTTCCAATAAATGCTCTTGCTGCATCCAGGCCAACAAATCATCAATTAAACGATAGGGTAATTTGACCACTTCCTCGGCGTGGGTGGCCCCCACCTCTCCCTCGTTGTAGGCCAGGCGCAGCAGAATATCTACCACCATGCCCTGGTTAATATCCAACTCTTCCAGCGAAGGCGGCGGCGCAATAAGGTCAACAATGCCCTTAAACCGTTGAATTGTAGGCACTTCCAGATTGATCAAGCCGGTTGTGCTGGAAGATGACTGGGGGGAATCTGAAGAACTGGTGCGGATTTGTTTTAAGTTTCCGGTCGTAGCCACCATAATTATCACTCCAATCGCGCAGTGACAAGGTTTATATCATCAAAGTTGTAACGCTAGAACAGGCCGACAACTTGTTCTACAGAGTTAATTATACTAAAAGCCTCTTTTTTTGTCGAGGTTTGCTCGACGCGGCAATGCTCTTGATGAGCAAAAACAGT
>JAFGDY010000307.1 GCA_016931895.1 Anaerolineae bacterium | reverse complement strand
TGACCCTGGTGGCCCGTCATGCCGGTGGTGCGGTTATCTACCACCAGCACCGTGACCGGGGTTTGATTATAAACGGCGGAGGCCAGGGCCGGCAGCCCGGCGTGGAAAAAGGTGCTGTCGCCGATGGTGGCCACGTTGGGGCCTTCTAAACCGGCCAGGCGCATTCCGGCGGCCACGCCAATGCTGGCGCCCATGGCGCCCAGGGTGTCGGTGGCGTTGAGCGGGGGCAAAACGCCCAGGGCGTAACAGCCGATGTCGGAGTTGACGGTTACTTTGAGTTTGGCCAGCACCCAGTATATATCGCGGTGGCCGCAGCCGGCGCACAACACCGGCGGTCGTTGGGGCAGGGGGGGCGTTTGAAGCCGGCCGTTGCCGGCGGCCGGGGGCAGCAGCCCGGCCTTAACGGCCGAAGCGCGCACCAATTCCGGGCTTAACTCATCAAGCAGGGGAAAGATGCTTTTGCCTTCAACGGGGATGCCCAACTGCCGCACCCACTCCTCAATAAAGGGGTCAAGCTCTTCCACCACAATCAGGCGGTCCACCGAGGCGGCAAAACTACGGATAAGGTTTTGGGGCAAAGGCCAGGCCACGCCCAATTTAAGAAACGAGGCGGTGGGGAAAATTTCGCGGGCATACTGGTAGGCCGCCCCCGCCGAAATCACGCCCAGCGCCCGGTCGCCCGGTTCCAGGCGGTTGAGGTCGGTTTGTTCCACCCATTTGGCCAGGCGGGCCATTCGTTCCTCTACCACTACGTGGCGCTGGCGGGCGTAGCCGGGGATCATCACAAACTTGGCCGGGTTTTTAACGTAAGGCCGTTTGGCTACAGCCTGGCGCTCGGCCAGGGTGACGGCGGTTTTGGAGTGGGAAGTGCGGGTGGTGGTGCGTATTAAAACGGGGGTATCATACTGCTCGCTCAGGTCCAGGGCCAGTTTAACAAAATCTTTGGCTTCCTGGCTGTCGGCCGGTTCCAGCATTGGCGTTTTGGCAAAGCGGGCGTAATGGCGATTATCTTGCTCGTTTTGAGAGGAGTGCATGCCGGGGTCGTCGGCGTTGATAATCACCAGCCCGGCGTTGAGGCCGGTGTAGGCGGAGTAGAACAGGGCCTCGGCGGCCACGTTCAGGCCCACGTGTTTCATGGCGGCCAGGGCGCGTTTGCCGGCATAGGCCGCGCCAATGGCCACATCCAGGGCCACTTTTTCATTGGCCGACCATTCGGCGTAGATGTTGTTGTACAAGGCCACATTTTGCAGAATTTCGGTGCTGGGGGTGCCGGGATAAGCCGCCGCCACCTCCACCCCGGCTTCCCACGCGCCGCGAGCAATCGCTTCGTTGCCGCTCATTAGAACTTTTTTCATTTTCAACCTCTCATATTCACCTGTAAAAAAACGCGCATAACCCCTGCGCTTGTCAACCTGATTTACTCAGGTAACAACGACCTGCCGTAATCCACCACAAACGGGGTTTACCGGGGACAGGCAACCGTAATGCCGGGTGTCCCCTGACAGTATAAATTATGCTGGCCGGGTGGCGGCCAAATATATAGGGTGGATTTTAACCGACCCCACGCCGGTGTAGGGCTGGGTGGGCATGACTCGTCCTGGCAGACAGGCCTTGTCAACATGGGCTTTAGTATAGGGTGCGCCCCAGATTTCAGGCATAAACCTGGCGTCACACTAAATCAGCTTATAGTACCCTGTTACCCTGAAATCGGCAAACTGAGCGATGGTGATTTCTTTAACTGATGATAGCCCCTGCCTGAATAGAGATGTCGCTCAAAATTGTCTATAAAAATCAAATCAATATAATGGAAACCGGCACTTTATCCCCCATATCCCCGGTTGTGAAAAATTTGTCCAAACCGTATCCAGGAGGTTGCGCTTTGAGTAATTCATCATCTTTACCATTTAATCCCTACATTGCCGCTGCGCCCATTTACGTGGGCGGCGCGTCCATCGAGTCAATCAAAAACAAATATGGCCTGGACGACGTGATAAAACTGGCTTCCAATGAAAGCCCGTTCAGCCCGTCGCCACTGGCGGTTAAAGCCATGCAAGAGGCCGCCGTCGAGCTGAATCGCTACCCGCCTATGGGCGACGAGAGTTTGCGCGAAGCCCTGGCCCAAACTATTGGCCGGGGAACAACCCCCGATCATTTTGTCACCGGCAACGGCGGCTGCGATATTTTGTCAATGCTGGCGGCCGGCTTTTTAAAAGAAGGCGACGAGTGCGTCATCTGCCGGCCAACTTTTCCCGTTTATGAAATAACCGCGCGCCGGGTTGGGGCTAACATGGTTTACGCCGACTTGCACCCCGAACATTACACTTACGATGTGGAAGCTATTTTGGGCGCGCTGACCGGACGCACCCGCATTATTTACCTCTGCAACCCCAACAATCCCACCGGCACCACCCTCACGGCTGAACAGATGGAGACGCTGGTCAATAATGTCCCCGCCAATGTGCTTATGGTGGCCGATGAGGTGTATTATCACTTTGTGACCACGGCTGATTATCCCGACACGCTGGCATACGTGCATCAGGGCAAAAATGTCGTCATCCTGCACAGCTTCTCCAAAGTCTATAGCCTGGCCGGTTTGCGTTTGGGTTACGCCATCGCCCCGCCGGAGATTGCCCGCTATCTCTCCCGCGCCCGCGAGTCTTTTCATTTGAATCAGATAGTTTTTGCCGGGGGTATCGCTGCTTTGCAAGATACCGAATACATCAAAAAAACTATTGAGTTGATCCTATCTGGCCGAAGCTGGCTGATGGAGCAATTGCTTGGGCTGGACATGCCGGTCTGGCCGAGCCAGTCCAACTTTATCCTATTCAAACCGCCTTTTCCCGCGGCCCTTGTTTCTGAGCGACTTTTGCAACACGGCGTTATTGTGCGGCCAATGTCCCAATTTTATTTACCCACGCATCTACGGGTGACGGTTGGTTTGCCGGAAGAAAATGAGCGGTTTGTGGTCGCCTTACGGGAATCGCTGGCCGAGTTGGAGGCCGAAGGCGCGCCCAAAGAAATTGCCCAGGAAAAAAGCGGCGGAGAATTTAAGTTTTAAGAGGTAGGGTTGCCAAAGAATGTTGGCTCATGTATAGAATCTGGGCACGTCATTGCGAGCGAAGCGAAGCAATCCCCATTCAGCAGGGGTGGAGACCGCTTCGCGTCCTTTCACTACGTGAAAGGCTTGGCTCGCGGTGACATATCCGCACACGTTTAATACATGAGCCAGAACGTTATCTCAGAGACCGGCGCTGCGGCAATCGCGGCAATCGCTTGGCCCGGGGGTATCTTGACGGCATTCACTTTGCCCTCGGCGAGCATTGTAAGTTAGGCCAGGCGGTGGCCGCCAGGGTTAAGGAGATTTTGGGGTAAGGGGCTGGTCAAACTGCCGCGCCCGCCATACCTCGTACAAAATCAGGCCGCAGGCCACCGAGGCGTTAAGCGATTCAATTTGCCCGCGCATGGGCAATTTAATCAAAAAGTCGCAGGTTTCTTTGACCAGCCGGCTCAGCCCCCGCCCTTCGCTGCCAACAACCACAACAATAGCGCCGGTAAGGTTGGCCTGGTGATAAAACAAAGCATCCGGCGTATTTTCCACACCAACTACCCACACATTAGCCTGTTTGAGTTTTTGCAACGCCTGGGTTAAATTGGGGATTTTTGCCACCCAGATATGTTCGGCGGCGCCGGCCGAGGCGCTGATTACCGCCGGCGTCACGTCAACCGAACGCTGTTTGGGCAGCAGCACCCCATGCCCCCCCACCACCTCGGCGGTGCGGAGAATGGCCCCTAAATTGTGCGGGTCTTCAAGGTGGTCCAGGGCAATGATAAAGGGAGGGTCGTTTGACTTCTTGGCGCGGGCCAAGATATCGTCAATTTCAACAGTAGGGTAATGCCCCACTTCCAGGGCCAC
>JAFGDY010000306.1 GCA_016931895.1 Anaerolineae bacterium | reverse complement strand
GCCTACGCGGAATTTGGCCTGGGCACAACCATCTGGAGTCCTTTGGCCAGCGGCTTGTTGACCGGCAAATACAACGAGGGTATTCCCGAAGACAGCCGGATTACCTTGCCGGGCTACGAGTGGTTGCGGGAGATGTTTGAAAGTGAAGAAGGGCAGCGGCGTTTGGAGAAAGTGCGGCAGTTGACGCCAATAGCCCGGGAATTAGGCTGCTCAATGGCGCAACTGGCCCTGGCCTGGTGTTTGAAAAATCCCCAGGTGAGTACAGTGATCACCGGGGCGTCTAAACCGGCCCAGGTGGTGGAGAACATGCAGGCGCTGGAGATGGTGGAAAAATTGACTCCGGCGGTGATGGAACGGATTGAGCAGATTTTGGACAATAAGCCCGAACCGGCGGAAGACTTTCGGCGGTAAAAATTCCTGAGAGCCTGTATGTTTCACCTTCCCGGTCCAACTTCCGCCCGCCAATAATCCAATACGCGCCGCAAACTTTCCTCAAAGGTATAGGTCGGTTCCCAGCCGGTGGCGGCGCGTAACTTGCCGTTGTCGGCATACAACACCGGTACGTCGGAAGGGCGCATTCTTTTGGGGTCTTGCTCAACCTTTATTTTTACATTGCTGTAGCCAAGCAGCACGTCCAGCAGGTATTGAATGGAATGAGCCTGCCCCGTGCCCACGTTATAAGCCTCGCCCGGCTCGCCGCGCTCAACCAGCAGGGCATAAGCTTGCATCACGTCCACTACATCGGTGAAGTCTCGCTGCGCTTCCAGGTTGCCCACGCGCATCACCGGCTTGGCCAGTCCCGCCTCTATCTCGGCGATTTGTTTGGCAAAGGAGGAGGAAACAAAGTGGGGATTTTGGCGCGGCCCGATGTGGTTAAAAGCGCGCACGCGCAGCACATCCACCCCGTGGCTCACGTGATATTGTAGGGCCAGCATATCCTGGGCCACCTTGCTCACGCCATACGGATTCTCAGGGCGGAAGGGAGTTTCTTCTCGCACCGGCAATTGGTTTGGGCTGACCTTGCCGTAAACCTGGTTAGAGGCCACAATCAAGAGCCGCGTGTTTAGCCGTTGCTGAGTAATAGCCTGAAGAATGTTCAGTTGGGGGCGGATATTGTTTTCAATGGTTCCCCAGGGGTCCTGCCAGGAGGTTGGCACAAAAGGTTGGCCGGCCAAGTGATAAATAGCTTCCGGTTGAATATCGTGCAATAAATTGGCCACCAGCGTTGGATCGCTCAAATCGGCGGTGAACGATTTTATTTTGGGGCTAAGATACGGCAAACCCTGAGTTGGGCGAATATCCACTCCATAAACTTTTTCCCTTCGGTCCAATAGAGTTTGGGCCAAATGTCCCCCGGCAAAGCCGGTAATGCCGGTAATCAATGCTCGCACTAAGTTTCTCCTCGCATCAAAAAAGGGCGTCAAGCAAGGCCTGATCAGCTACATCGCCGCCCGGTAATAACCCCTTACGCCCAAATGGGCCACATTATACCTTACTTCGATTCCAGCCGCAAAGTTTTGGGCAATCACCAAATAAACATAACCTTAAAAATTTTGTAACCCGACTAGACAAGTGGGACAAAATAGGTTATAATGTGGGACATAGTGGGGAGAAATGGGGGAAAATGGGGTATAGAACACTTGTTCTTTCTCTCTAGTGGGGGAAAATTCCCCACCCCTCACCACCAGGGTACACGATTATGTTTTTGGGTGAATACGAACATACGATTGATGATAAAGGCCGTTTGACCATCCCTGCCAAATTCCGTGATGAATTGGAAGGGGGTGTGGTTATTACCCGCGGCCTGGACGGCTGTTTGTGGGCCTTCAGTCGTTCTCAGTTTGAAACATTGTCCGAAAAAATCGCCCAGTTGCCTACCACCAATCCGGCTGCTCGAAACTTTAGTCGTTTTATGTTTTCTAACGCCTCCGACTCCGTTCCCGACCGCCAGGGCCGGGTTTTGGTGCCCCAAAATCTGCGGGATTACGCCGGCATTGAAAGTGAAACCGTGATCATTGGCGTCATGAACCGGGTTGAAATCTGGAATCCGGCCAAGTGGTCGCAGGTGGTCACCCAGGTTGAAGAAGACCCTGGCGCTATTGCGGCCCAGTTGCAGGATTTAGGCATTTAGGTATTGAACGTGGCCACGTTTTAATATTCTAACTATGGCCCACCAACCTGTTCTTTTAACAGAAACCATACCAGCCTTGCAACCTCGCCCCGGCGGCGTTTATATTGACGGCACGGTTGGCGGGGGCGGTCACGCGGCGGCCATACTCAAGGCTTCAGCGCCAGACGGCCAATTGTTTGGCTTGGACCGGGATGAGCGCGCCCTGGCCATAGCCAGTCGCCGGTTAGCCGAGTTTGGTCAGCGGGTTCATCTTTTTCATGCAAATTTTGACCAGTTGAGCCAGATAGCGCAACAGCAGCAAATCCCGCTGGCGCATGGCATCTTGCTGGATTTAGGGGTCTCGTCAATGCAGCTTGACCAACCGGAGCGCGGCTTTTCGTTTCAAACGGATGGCCCGCTGGATATGCGGATGGACCCCTCTGCCGGCGAAACCGCCGCCGACCTGGTCAATCACTTACCGGAAACGGAACTGGCCGATCTGATTTACCGGTACGGCGAAGAACCGTACAGCCGCCGGATTGCCCGGGCCATTGTGCAGGCTCGACCCCTTGAGCGCACCCAGGAGCTGGCTGATCTTGTGGCCGGTGCGGTTGGGCCTCGGCGCCAAAAAAGCGGCCGGCGGCCGGGTAAGCTCAAAATTCATCCGGCCACGCGCGCCTTTCAGGCATTGCGTATTGCCGTGAATGATGAATTGGGCGCCCTGGAGCGAGTTTTGCCGCAAGCCATCTCTTTGCTGGAGCCAGGGGGCCGGCTGGCCGTAATTAGTTTTCATTCGTTAGAAGATAGAATTGTTAAACAATACTTCAAACAGGAATCCCAGGATTGTATTTGTCCGCCAACTCAACCGGTCTGTACATGTAGACATAAAGCAACTATACATATTATAACCAAAAAACCAATAACGCCTAGTTTGGCTGAGATAGATGAAAACCCAAGGGCCCGCAGTGCAAAGCTGCGGGTCGTTGCGTCAATAGGGTTATAACATTATGTCAACTCATACGATGATCAACTGGAAACCGGAAAATGTCGTTCGCCAGCTTCCCTGGCGGCTGGACAGCAAAGCCGCGCTGGGCTTTTTGTTGATTTTGGCAATTTTCAGCCTGGTGGGTTGGTTGTATCTATCGCAGGCCAGCGCGGTAACCACTACCCGGTATCGTATTGATGAATTGCGGTTAGAATTGGACCATCTGGAAAACCAAAATGCAGCCCTGGCCCTTGAAATTGCTCAATTGGAAAATCTGGCCCGGATTGAAACCCGCGCCCCTGAACTGGGCCTGGGGCCAACCACCAACGTGCGTTATTTGCCGGTGGCCCATTATCCCCTCCCGGCAAAAATAGAGGGGCGGGAAGTGAACGTGGCTGAAACAGAATACATTGCTGCCTTTCCCGTTTCACTCCCGGAGTCTCCCTCTCCCATGGCGGATTGGTGGGTAGATACGCTGGATAGTTTTACGGCGTGGCTGGTTGAAGAGTAAATGAAAACAGCGGACCATTTTAGATACCGTATCTATGCCATTATGTCGGTGATGTGCGCCGCCGGATTGGTGCTCATTGGCCAACTGATTCGTTGGCAAATTATTGAGCACCGTAACTTTGTGGCCCTGGCGGAAGCGGAACACCGGGATGAATTGATCATTCCGGCCCGGCGGGGCGAAATCCGCGACCGGGTCGGGCATCTGCTGGCCGTTGACGTTATCCAATACGATATTTCGGCCAGCCCGCAAATCATCGGCGACCCGTATGCTACCGCCGACCGGCTTTCTCGTCTCCTGGACATGCCGCGCGAGGAACTGTTGCAGCACCTGACCAGCCAGGACCTCTGGGTACCCATTGTTTACGCTGCTCCCCAAGCAGTGGGTGAAACCCTTATTGGTTGGGACATAGTGGGGGTTCAGACCGAACCGCGGGCCAAACGGGTTTACCCCGAGGGAGAAATGGCCGCGCATTTGTTGGGGTTTGTTAATGGCAATGGCCGCGGTTTTTACGGGGTGGAAGGTTACTACCAGAATATGCTCAGCGGCAAACCCGGCTTGCAAGCCGGTGAGCGAAGTCCTTTTGGCGAAATGATACCCCTGGGCATCAGCCATTTTGTGCCTCCGGTGAGCGGCACAACGCTTTACCTCACCCTTGATCGTTCGGTTCAATTTTTGGTGGAGCGGGAGTTAAAAACGGCAGTGCAACAATACCGCGCCCAGGGTGGCTCGGTGGTGGTTTTGCAGCCCAAAACCGGGGCGGTGTTGGCCATGGCCAGTTATCCTGCTTATAACCCCAACAATTATAGCCACAGTGATGACCGGCTTTTCCCGGACCCGGTTGTCAGCGAACAATACGAGCCTGGCTCGGTATTGAAAATTATCACAATGGCGGCCGGTTTGGACGCCGGGGTGGTTACGCCCGACAGCACGGTTTTTGACAGCGGAGCGATTGAGTTTGGCGGCCGTATTTTTTACAATTGGGACCGCCAATCACATGGCCCGGTGAATATGACCACCGTGTTGGCCAAAAGTTTAAACGTGGGCATTGCCCAGGTTGCCGGCAAATTGGGCAAAGATCGTTTTTACACGTACATGAAACGGTTTGGCTTTGGCCATCTGACCGAAATTGACCTGGGCAGTGAAGGCCCCGGCACGCTCAAAACACCCAAAGACGCCACCTGGCATGAAAGCGATTTGGGGGCCAACTCTTTTGGCCAGGGCATTGCCGTAACCCCCCTTCAAATTGCCGTGGCTGTGGCGGCCATTGCCAACGATGGTCTATTGATGAAACCTTATGTGGTTGAGCGAGTGCTTGACGGCGGGCGGGAAATCCAGGTAAAACCCCTGGTGGTGCGGCGGGCTGTATCGCAAGAAACCGCGTCAACCTTAACCGGGATGTTGGTTACTGCTCTGGAGCAAGCCGATTCGTTGGCCATGGTGCCCGGCTACCGGGTAGCCGGAAAAACCGGCACCGCCGAAATTCCCGTGCCCGGCGGTTACCATCCCACGCTCACCCTGGCCTCTTTTGTGGGGTATCTGCCCGCCGATGACTCCGAGGTGTTGGTGCTGGTGGTAATTGACCGCCCGGCCACGTCTCGTTGGGGCAATGAAACGGCTGCCCCAACTTTCAGGCGTATCGCCGAACAGTTAGTGGTCTTGCTCGACATTCCGCCCGACAACGTGCGGCTGGCGCAAACCAAATGAGCTTAAAGAGAATTCATCATTTTGTTGAATTGAACTATGACTGATTTAACTCTAGCCGATGTGATGGAAGGTTTAACTGAATATCGTCTGGAAGCGCCGCAGCCTATTGAAGCCATCACCATTGATTCGCGGCAGGCCGGCGAGGGGGCGCTCTTTGTGGCCCTACCCGGCGCAAACACCGACGGCCATCTTTTTGTGGAAGACGCGTTTGAGCGTGGGGCCATAGCGGCCATTGTCCATCGGCCGGTTGAGGGGGGTCGGCTCATTAAAACGGGCCAGCCTATTACGGTTTCGGCCCTGGCTCATGAAGATTTGCCAGTTTGTATTCAGGTGCAAGACAGTTTAACCGGCTTACAACAATTGGCCATATTCTGGCGCAAAAAGTTTGACCCGCGCGTAATTGGCATTACCGGCAGTGTGGGTAAAAGCACCACCAAAGAATTGGTCAGTTCGGTGCTATCGGCGCGTTTCAATACCCTGGCCAGCGAGGGTAATCTTAACAACGAGATCGGCCTCCCCCTGACCCTGCTGAACTTAACCGCCGCCCACGAACGAGTGGTGCTGGAAATGGGCATGTACGACCTGGGGGAAATTTCCCTCCTGTGCGAGATTGCCCGCCCACAGGTGGGGGTGGTTACCAATGTAGGGCCAACCCATCTGGAACGCCTGGGCACTATTGAGCGGATTGCGCAGGCCAAAACCGAGTTGGTCCAGGCTCTCCCGCCCGCGGCAGAGGGAGGCGTGGCTATTCTCAATTATGATGACCCCCTGGTTTTGCCTATGGCGGATAAAACCCAGGCCCGGGTGGTCACTTATGGCCTATCGCCCCAGGCCGATCTATGGGCCAGTGATGTGGTCAGCGCCGGCCTGGAGGGGATCCGTTTTGTTTTTCATTATCAGGATGAAGTTTTGCACGTGCGCGTGCCTCTTCTGGGGCGGCATAGTGTGCATACGGCGCTGCGGGCCGCTTTGGTGGGCCTGGTTGAAGGAATGGCCTGGGAAGAAATTATCAGCGGTTTGCAGGCGCTGCCCAGCACCGCTCAGTTACGCCTGGTGGCGGCGCCCGGGCCTAACGAGTCGATTTTATTGGATGACACCTACAACGCCAGCCCGGCCTCCACCATTGCCGCCTTAAATTTATTGGACGACCTGCCGGCGGCCAAAAAAATTGCGGTATTGGGCGACATGTTGGAATTGGGCAGTTTTGAAGAGGAAGGGCATCGTAAAGTGGGGTGTCGCGCGGCTGATGTGGTTGACCTGCTCATTGTGCTGGGCGCGCGGGCCAAATTTATGGCGGCGGGGGCGCAGGAGTGCGGTCTTGACCCCTCGCTTATTTTGCAATTGACCAACAATGAAGCGGCGATTGCGTACCTGGAAAAAACGTTGGGGCCTGGCGACATTGTGTTGCTCAAAGGCTCCAACGCCCAAAAATTGGAAAAAATTGTTTCGGCTTTGGCTGTACAGGATACAAAATAGGGGGTCAGCTTTCCGTTCAGGCACTATGGCATATTCACTTACTTTGGGCACAATCTCATTTTTATTAGCCGTTATTTGGGGGCCGCCCTTGATTGCTTTATTGAGACGGTACAACATTGGCAAAGGCATTCGCATTGAGGGGCCGGTCACCCATCAAGTGAAAAAGGGGACCCCCACCATGGGCGGTTTGATGATCATTGTGCCGGTTTTGCTGATCACGCTTGTTTTAAATATTGCCAACCTGTTCGCCAACTTGTTGGGCGAGGAAAATCTCATTGGCCGGTCCATTCTGGTGCCAATGGGCGTCATGCTTGCCTTTAGCATTCTGGGCGCGGTTGACGATTTAATGGGAGTCAGAGTGATCACCACCGGTTTGACAGCGCGTCAAAAACTTTTGTGGCAATTGATTTTTGCCACAGCCACGGCCCTATTTTTGCATTACGCGCTGGATTTACGCAGCATTGCCATTCCAGGCATTGAGGAAAAAATTGACATCGGCTGGCTCTATCTTCCAATTGCCATTTTTTTTATTGTGGGTATGTCTAACGCGGTTAATTTAACCGATGGCCTGGATGGTTTGGCCGGCAGCATTGCCGCGGTGGCCTTTGTGGCCTATGGCGTAATTGCTTTTTTGCAGGGGCAAATTTGGCTGGTGGCCTTTGTTTATACGGTGGTGGGGGCAGTGTTAGCCTTTCTCTGGTACAATGCCTATCCCGCCGAAATGATCATGGGCGATACCGGCTCGCTGGCCCTGGGCGCTACTTTAGCCGTGGTGGCCCTGATGACGGGCCAGTGGTTGCTTTTGCCGGTGGTGGGCTTTGTTTTTGTGGCCGAAACGGCGTCGGTTATTTTGCAGGTAGGTTTCTTTAAATTGACCAGGGGTAAGCGTTTGTTCAAAATGGCCCCAATGCATCACCATTTTGAGCTATTGGGTTGGTCTGAAACCCACGTAACCCAACGTTTCTGGCTGGTTGGTATTTTATCGGCTATGTTGGGCATTGCCCTGGCTTTAATCTAAAGGTTGTGGATAAGCGTCTGGTTTAGGCAGACGTTTTAATAAATTTATTAGTGAATAATATGGAGGACCATTCAAAATGGAACATCTTCAAATGCGAAACTCAAACCATAAGCAGCGCCCCTCTCAGCGCAGAGCCTATCCAGAATTGGTGGTGGCCCCGCCTCTATCTGAAAAAGACGCGGCTTATTACGCTGCGCTTAAACTGGTGGCCCGCATTGACGAAGATTTGAGCCTGGGTATTCGTCATTATCGCAATCGAGCCGGCCGGCTTCTGACCACTTTGGATCAGGTAGTGCATGCCATTCTGGCCGATGATCTGCTGGTGGCCGAAGAGCAAGAAGCCGAACTGATGTGGTTGCCGCAGGAGTTGGCGGCCTGACCCGTGGTTTGTTTCTGTTTGTTTCTATTCAGTCGTCTTGTTGAGGTATAGGCTGAATAGCTACGCTTGTTTGGAAATTAACTTTGACAGACATCGGTGCGTTATCCGGCTTACGGGCGCTGGTGGTTGGTTTGGGGCGCGAAGGTACTGCTCTGGCGCTCTATCTGGCCGGGCATGGCCTGGCCGTAACCGCTACTGACCAACAACCTGCCCAAAAATTAAACGCCATTTTACCCTCTTTGCAGGAAGTTGGCGTGTCGTTGACCCTGGGGGAGCATCCCGTATCTCTCCTGGATGAGGTTGACCTTTTGTTTGTCAGCCCCGGCGTCCCGCCGGAACTTCCTTTTTTGCAAGAGGCCAGGCGGCGTAAAATTCCGTTTAGCGCCGAGAGTAGATTGTTTTGCCACCTTTGCCCGGCGCCAATTATTGCCATAACCGGCTCCAGCGGCAAAACCACCACCACTACGCTTGTTGGGCACATACTGGCCGCCGCCGGCCGCAAAACCTGGGTTGGGGGCAACATTGGCCAGCCTTTAATCACCGTTGTGGATCAGATTCAGCCGGGCGATGCGGTGGTTATGGAGTTGAGCAGTTTTCAATTGGAATATTTTCACGGCAAGCTCAATGAAACGGTTGACCTTAAGGTTGTCGCTGGCGTTCAACGGCAGGTTCTGGCGGCGTTGCTGGCTCCCTGGAGCCCGCCTCTTGGGGCCGTCCTTAACATCACGCCCAACCACCTGGATCGGCATCCTTCGATGAAGGATTACATCCAGGCCAAACGAGCCATTGTTGATTACCAGAGGCCGGACGGGCGGGCTATCATGAGTTTGGATAACGATCTGACCCGAACCATTGGCCGTCAACTTGGCTCCAGAACCCGCTGGTTCAGCCTGGAAGCCCTGCTGCCTGGCGGGGCGGGTTTATCAGGCGATACGGTAGTGTTGCTTGACCAGGCCGGCGTGGCGCAGCCGGTAGTGAACCGGCAGCAGATAAAACTGCGCGGCAGCCACAACTTGAGCAACATTCTGGCCGCCTGCCTGATTGCCGGAGAAGCCGGAGTTTCAGTAGAAGTTATGGGTCGGGTGGCCGCCACCTTTACCGGGGTTGAACACCGGCTGCAAATGGTGCGGGTACGGAACGGAGTGAGTTACTATAATGATAGCATTGCCACCACCCCGGAACGATTAATTGCCGCCTTGCGCTCTTTTGACGAGCCAATTGTATTGCTGGCCGGGGGGCGGGACAAACATTTGCCGTGGGCAGATGCGGCGCGGGTGATGCTGGGCAAAACCCGGCACATCATTCTCTTTGGCGAAGCCACGGAGATTATTGCCCGGGCCATTGACGAAAATTGCCCGGCGGCAAGCCTGGCCAATCCGGCCTTGCACCGTTGTGTAAACCTGGAAGAGGCGGTCCACCTGTCGGCGCAGGTGGCCCGGCCCGGTGAGGTGGTTTTGCTTTCGCCCGGTTGCGCCAGCTTTGACGCTTTTGCCAACTTTGCGGAACGGGGCGAGAAGTTTAAAGAATTTGTAGAGCAGTTGTAGGGCCGGGGAGTACGGGTAAGTTATGCGCCGTTATAAAGGTTTTTGGATCTGATGGGCCAATCAAAAACAGAAGATCAGCACAAATATGACTATTTGCTCATAATCAATGTGGCCGCGCTGCTGATCGTCGGCCTGATGATGATTTACAGCGCCACCTTTGCCCTGGGTTATCAACTGCACGGCCAGCCGACCTATTATTTTATCCGGCAGCTTTTGTGGATGGGCCTGGGTTTGCTGGTTATGATTATCCTGGCCCGGGTGGAATACCATACCTGGCGGCGATTTTCCATCCCCATTATGGCAGTTACTATCTTCTTGTTGGGGTTGGTGTTGGTAATTGGCGAAATGCGTTTTGGCGGGCAGCGCTGGCTTTTTCACGGCTCTATTCAACCTTCAGAAATAAGCAAGTTAGCCATTATCATTTATATTGCCGATTGGTTATCGTCTAAAGGCGACGAGCAGATCCGCAAAATTAGTTATGGCCTGGTCCCTTTTGCCATTTTATTGGGCTTTATTACCGGCCTGATTGTTTTGCAGCAAGATTTAAGCACCGCTATTCTGATCGCCGTCACCGCCCTGGCTATGTTTTTTATTGCCGGGGGCAGTTTGTGGCAAATCATAGCCAGTATGGCCCTGGCCGGAGGAATTTTTACCCTGTTTATCACTCGCTCCGCTTATCGTTTGGCCCGCATAACCACTTTTTTAGACCCGCTCAACAGTGATCCCCTGGGCGACGGCTACCAGATTCACCAGATATTGATTGCCCTGGGGTCGGGCGGTTTGACCGGCCTGGGGTTGGGCGCCAGCCGGCAAAAATTTGGCTATATTCCGGCCTCCCACACAGATGGTATTTTTGCCATTTTAGGCGAGGAGCTGGGCCTGCTGGGCTGCCTGGTAGTGATTGCCTTGTTGGCCTTTCTGGCTTATCGTGGTTTTCGCATTGCCCTGGAAACCACCGACCCCTTTGGCCGGGTGCTGGCGGCAGGGATTACGTGCAACCTTATTTTTCAGGCCATTGTTAATATTGGCGTGATAACGGCCAGCCTGCCGTTTACCGGCATTCCCCTGCCCTTCATCAGCTTTGGCGGGTCGTCGTTGGTGGTGAGCATGGCCGGCATTGGCCTGTTGCTGGCCGTTTCTCGTGGAACAATGCCGGATGAGGGCCGGTTGAAAGAAGAGGAACGCCGTGAGATTGATCATATCCGGCGGCGGAACCGGGGGGCACGTTTATCCGGCCCTGGCCGTCGTCCAAGAGCTGGCGCGGCAGCACAGTGATTTGGAAATTCTCTGGGTCGGCAGCCGGGGCGGGATGGAAGAAACTCTGGTTGAACGGGCCGGTTTAAAAATTGAATTAATTTCGGCGGAGGGAATACGTGGCAAAAATCCCGTGGCGTTTGGGCGCGGATTATGGGCACTGGCCCAGGGTTATCGCCGCAGCCGCCAAATTATCCGTCGGTTTCGGCCTGAGGTGTTGTTTGTGACCGGTGGTTACGTGTGTGTGCCAATTGCGCTAGCTGCTCGAGGGGCCGACCTGCCGGTGATCATTTATTTGCCGGATGTTGAACCGGGACTGGCGATTAAGTTTCTGGCCCGGTTGGCCAATCGGGTGGCAGTGACCACTGTCGAAGCAAAGCAATTCTTTAAGCCTGGCCTGGCGGTGGTCACTGGGTATCCGGTGCGGGCGGAGTTGTTTGCCATGCAAAAGCAAGGCCAGGCTGTCGCCCGGCGAGAACTGGATTTGCACGGCGACCTGCCGGTGTTGTTGGTTTTGGGCGGTAGCCGGGGTGCCCGCAGTATCAACCAGGCTATCACCAATCAGATTCAAGATTATCTGTCGGTGTGCCAGGTGGTGCATGTGACCGGCACGCTGGATGAGCAGTGGGTTTGGTCCAGGTGGGCCGAGTTGCCGGAAGAATTGCAGGCTCGCTATCACGTGTGGGCCTATTTGCATGATAAAATGATGGCCGCTTTGGTGGCGGCTGATCTGGTGGTATCGCGGGCCGGCGCCAGCGTGATGGGCGAGTTCCCGGCAGCAGGTTTACCGGCGGTGCTTGTGCCGTATCCTCACGCGGGGGCGCATCAAATGTTGAACGCGCAATACCTGGCCCAACATCAGGCGGCGCTTATTTTGGATAATGCTGATTTGAACGAAAAATTAAAGGATACGGTACTCAATTTACTGAAAGACCCAAAAAAGTTGGCGGCCATGAGCCAAGCCAGCCAAAACCTGGCCAGGCCAGAGGCGGCGGCTTGTTTAGCCCAGGAGATTGTGGAGGTCCAGCGTGTTACAAATTAACTGGACAGTTCTGGTTTTATTAATAATGGGGCACTTTGCCCTGGCCGGTTTTTTTAAAGGATGGTGGAAAGAAGCCATTACCACTATCTTCCTGGCTGTTTTGGTTTTCTTTTTGCAGATGCCCAGCGCCGCCCAGTTTTTTATAAACTCAATTAATTGGGTTATCGCTGCTATCTGGCAAATCTTGCCCAGTTTTGTGCTTGATTTTCTGGCAACCGTCTTTGGGTTGGGTACGGCTGGGTCTCCGCCGCAAATTGATGCCAGCAGTCCACAAACCTGGTTAATTATGTTGATTGTTTTTGTGGGCCTGGCGATCTTGTTTGGCCGTTTAAGTATGCCTGGTTCAGGGCGTCGGGGTGATTACAGCGGTTATGTAGTAACGTGTGGTGGAGGCTTATTTGGGGTATTGTTGGGTGCTGTCAATGGTTGGCTCATTATCAGTCTAATTCGAGCCTATTTGGATGGCCGTAATCTACCTGCCGGTAGCGAGATGGCTTCTATAGGAATGGCCTCGCCGGTGGCAGACCAGATTGCCATTCAAGCAGTGAATGTGCCCAATGCTTCTATCTTGGATAGTTTTTTGCCCTGGCTTTTTGTGGGGATTAGTTTGGCGGTGTTGGTGGCGGCTTTCAAAAGTAGAGTTGCTGTTCGGGAAAATAAAGGATTTAGAAAAATTGATTTTAGACCACCACCGGGTTATGCCAAAACCAAAATAACCAAAGGTAGTTGAGCCTTGACCTTTTTTGTACTCAACCTTATTGAACGATGCGCCATTTAGAGGGTGAAGTTGAGCCGTGAACACTGTTGAGATAAATTGGACCGTAATCACTTACTTTGTTATTGGCCTTTTTGCTCTATCAGGTTTCTTAAAAGGCTGGTGGAAGGAAGCAATAACCCTGTTCTTTCTGGGGAGTCTGGTTTTTTTGCTGAAGATGCCCGAGGTGGCTCAAACAGTTATTGATTGGCTGAACCGTATCTTGCAAACAGTCTGGGGTTGGCTGCCGTTGTCTATTCAGGAATTTCTGGCCAATGTTTTGGGGATTACGTCCTTTCAAATTGATGCCGGTAGCGGCATGACGTGGTTGGCTGTTTTGATTTTTGTGCTCGGTCTCTCTGTTTTATTGAGCCGTTTGCTCTTGCCTAATCATTTGAGGACTGCCAAAACTTATTACACCTACACTGTAACCCCCCTGGGTAGTTTTTTAGGGGGTCTTTTGGGTGGGTTGAATGGATTTCTGATTATAAATTTGGTCAAAGAATATCTGGATGGTAGTAATTTGCCCACTGGCGCCGAAGAACCGGCCACCGAAGTGGCCGTAGCCGGGGGGCAAACCGTGGGCATCGCCTCTTCTGGCGTGGGCCTTGAGGTGATAGATTTGCCTAATTTTACCCAAATTAGCCATCTGCTGACATGGGGCATTATCGGTTTTGCGCTCTTGTTATTGGTACTTGTTTTTAGGAGTAGAGTCTTTGGCCCAAAACAACCCTTTGGTTATCAAAGAGGGAATATCAAGAAAGAAAAAGAAGATTTTGTAATCGTTCCCGCTATTGTGCCTGTTAAAAAAAAGGAGGGTAATTGATGGCTTTTGCCGTAAAGGGTTTTGATGAATACTTCATGCAAATAGTTCCGTAGGTGAACACTATGGAAATTGATTGGATGTTGCTCACCTATCTTGTTGTTGGTTTCTTCGCCGTTATCGGATTTTTTAGGGGTTGGTGGAAGGAAGCCATTACGATTCTTTTCCTGGCAGTTTTGTTATTATTGTTACAACGACCAGATTGGGCACAGGTTGTAGTTGACTTTATAAATTGGATAATTGCTGTAGTGTGGCAGTTTGTGGTCAATTTGTTTGGTCTTACCCCTACTATTGGTCCGTTTCAGTTCAATGCTTCAAGCCCGGGGACATGGATTGCAATTTTACTTTTAGTTCTCGGGTTTTCTGCTGTGTTTGCCAGTCTGATCCTCCCAACTTCGCTTAGACGGTTACCCTCGAAAGTATATAAGGTTGGACCTCTCGCCAGAATATTGGGATTATTTTTGGGGGCCATAAATGGTTTTCTGATCATAAGTTTGGTTAGAGAATATCTAGATGGTCGGGCTTTACCTGGTAATACACCTCCTGAAACAGAAATAGCGGTGGCGGGCAGCAGCGCGTTTGGCCCGGCCTCAACCAATATCTCAATCCAAGCAGTGAACTTACCCCAATTCACAATTATGGACAGCTACATCCCGTGGTTGATCGTTGGGATTGGTTTGTTGATTTTTTTTATTGCTTTAAGGAATCGTATTATCATCTCAACATCAAAAGATGGTCGCAAGGTAGAATATAAACTACCTTATGGTTACAAAGAATGGATGATTGAAGAAAAGAAACCGGATGATAAAAAGAAAGACGAAGAAAAAAATAAGGACAAGAGTTAGGCTTTGCTCGTAAATAATTTCGTCCTTGATGCTCGTTCTTTATAGACAAATTTGGGGAGTCGTTTTGAGATAAATCCCTAATTGAAAGAAAGCTAACAATTAACGTGCCTAACATTCACCTCATCGGCATCGGCGGCGCGGGTTTAAGTGCCATTGCCACCGTACTTTTACAACAAGGTTATACCGTTTCCGGCTCCGACATGCAGGCGTCAGAAGCAACCGCGCGGCTAACCCAGTTGGGTGCAACCATTTTCATTGGCCACCGGCCTGAAAATCTGGCCGACAACCTGGACACGGTCATCGTTTCCTCGGCCATTCCGCCCCATAATCCCGAATTGGCCGCCGCGCGAGAACGTGGCCTGAAGATGGTCAAACGGGCCGAATGGCTGGGCCGGATGATGCGCGATAAGGTGGGCCTTGCCATTGCCGGAACGCACGGCAAAACGACCACCACCGGCATGGCGGCTTTTTTGTTCCGGGAGATGGGCCGGGAACCAACTTATATTGTGGGTGGTTTTATCCCTCAGTTGGAGACCAATGCCGCCGCCGGTCAGGGAGATGTTTTTATCATCGAAGCTGACGAGTATGACCACATGTTTTTGGGACTACGACCAATAGTGGCCGTGATAACCACCGTTGAATGGGACCATCCCGACATCTTTCCCACGCGGCAGAGTTTGCGCAAAGCTTTTGCCGATTTTGGGCAACTGGTCCCGCCGCATGGTCTGGTGATTGGCTGCGGCGATGACCCCGGCGCGCGGGAAACGCTTAAAGCGGCGCTGGCCAAAACGACCACTTACGGTTTGGGAGAAGAGAATGATTGGTGGGCGGTCAACGTGCAATCCAATCGGCGAGGGGGGTATGATTTTCAAGTGATTCATGCTCCTACGGGTGGTTCGCCGCTGGCTGCTGTTTCGCTGACTGTACCGGGATTGCATAACGTTTATAACGCCCTGGCTGTGTTGGCGATGGCCCGGCAGCAGGGGCTTGATGTGGCGCAGGCAGCCGGAATTTTGGGACGGTTTGCAGGCGTCAGCCGTCGTTTTGAGTTAAAGGGTGAGGCTAATGGTATCACGGTGATTGACGATTACGCCCACCATCCCACCGAGATCAGGGCCACCCTGGCTGCTGCCCGCGCCCGTTTTGGCGACCGCCCGCTATGGGCTGTTTTTCAGCCCCATACCTTTAGCCGGACGATGGCGCTGCTGAATGATTTTGCGGGCGCTTTTGACAACGCCGATCACGTGATCATTGTTGATATTTTTGCCTCGCGGGAAACCGACGCGGGCTTGGTCAATAGTAAAGATATTTTGAACCGGATGAATCATCCCGACGCTCGCTACCTGGGGCCGTTGCTTGAGGCTACCGATTATCTGGTTTCGCATCTGGCGCCGCCGGCGGTGTTACTCACCCTGGGGGCGGGCGACGGCTACCAGGTGGGCGAATGGGTGTTAGAGCGTTTAAACGTTAAACGTTCAATGAGTGGAGAAAGGAACAACCAATGAACCAGAAAAATGGCAAACTGATGCAGGCAAAAAATGGACAGCGTGTTTCTCAGTTGCCGCGGTCAAAATCTCCTGCGCTTACCCCGGCTGAGATGACGGAAGCAGCCCGTTTTAAAGCCATGACAGCCGCCAGAGCAGCCCGGCAGGCTATGCTGTTTCAGATTATGGCTGAAATGATGGAAGTGGATCAACCTTCCCCGGCGGCCTAAGCAGGAGTATCTTTTGTCCTGGTCGCCGTTTCTGACAGTCCTGGCCGCAGTGTTTGGCGATAGGGTGCGGCGTAATGAGCCGTTGGCCGGGCATACCACCTTTCGGTTGGGTGGCCCGGCCGAGGTATGGCTGGCGGTGGAGAACGTGTCCGAATTGGTCTCAGCCGCCACTTTGGCCCGGCAGCATCACGTGCCACTTTTCATTCTGGGAGGCGGAGCTAACGTACTCATCGGCGATGCCGGTATCCGGGGCTTGGTCATCCAAAATCGGAGCAATCGGGTTGACTTTCCGTCCCCGGTTGGAGAACCGGACCAGAGGGTAGAAGTGATGGCGGACAGCGGCGTGGTTTTGCCTGGTTTGACTCGTCGTTGCGCCAAACGCGGCCTGAACGGATTGGAATGGGCGGTTGGCGTGCCCGGCACTATTGGCGGGGCGGTCATCAACAATGCCGGGGCTTTTGGCCGTGATATGGCTCACACGCTTGTCCGGGCCGAGTTGCTCACGCCCACCGGAGAACGGGTGTGGCAGCCGGTTGATTGGTTTGAATATGAGTATCGTACCTCAAGGCTGAAGGGACAGCGGGACGGCTGGATTGTCTTGCGGGCGGCGCTGCAACTGATGTCTGCGCCAGTGGCTAAAGTGGAAAGGCGGATGCAAGAATTCAATATACAGCGCAAGGCCAGCCAGCCACCGGGAGCCACAATGGGCAGCATATTCAAAAATCCGTCTGGCGATTACGCCGGTCGCCTGATAGAGGCCGCCGGGTTGAAAGGGTATCGTTTGGGCGGGGCGCAAATTTCACCCGTGCATGCCAATTTTTTCCAAAATCTGGGCCAGGCGACAGCGGCGGAAGTGTTGACCTTAATTGAAACGGCGCAGACGACCGTCAAAGACAAATTTGGGGTTGAACTTGAACTAGAAATAGAGGTGCTTGGTGAGTTCTAAGCGAAAACTGCGGGTCGGCGTAATTTTTGGTGGGCGCAGCGGCGAGCATGAAGTTAGCCTGACTTCGGCTAAAGCCGTTATGAACGCCATTGATAAAGATAAATACGAGGTGGTGCCTATTGGCATTACCAAAACAGGCCAGTGGCTGGCCGGGGGCAACATTCATCAGAAATTGTTAGACGCCGCCGCCGGGCATCCCCTGCTGGCCAATGAAATCAGCCGGGCCGAGTCTCTCGCTCAAGAGCAGGCCCTGGCGCTGGGCGTGGCCGAGACCGGCCCGCTGGATGTGGTGTTTCCGGTGCTGCACGGCCCCTTTGGCGAGGATGGCACTGTGCAGGGCTTTTTTGAACTGGTGGGTGTTCCCTACGTGGGCGCAGGTGTGCTGGGCAGCGCAGTGGGTATGGACAAGGCTATCGCCAAAGAAATTTTCCGGGCGCATGGTCTGCCTATTGTCATCCATCGTGTGTTTTTACGCAAGCAGTGGCAGAGCGACCCGGAGGCCGTCATCGCTGCATGTGAGGCAGCCATGCCTTATCCCATGTTCGTCAAACCGGCCAACCTGGGCAGCAGTGTGGGCATCCACAAGGCCAAAAATCGCGTCGGGTTACAATCCGGCTTGGATGATGCAGCTCGTTACGATCGGAGGCTTATTGTGGAGCAGGGCTTGGACGCTCGCGAGATTGAGGTGAGCGTGTTGGGCAATGATGACCCCATTGCCTCTGTGCCGGGTGAGATTGTGCCCTCCAAAGAGTTTTACAGTTATGCGGCCAAATATCTTGATAGCGATTCCGAACTTTTGATCCCGGCTCCCCTTAACCCGGAACAGACCGAGTTAATCCGGCAACTGGCCGTGTTGGCCTTTAAGGTATTGGATTGTTCCGGCCTGGCCCGCTGCGACTTTTTATTGGACAAAACTACCGGCGAAGTGTTTATCAACGAACTCAATACAATGCCCGGCTTTACGCCCATCAGTATGTATCCCAAGTTATGGGCAGCCAGCGGGATTTCGTATAGTGAGTTAGTTGATCGTTTGATCGAATTGGCCATTGAACGCTTTGAGGATAAACAACAATCGCAAACCACGTTTGATGTGAGTGCGGCTGAGTAGTGTTGACCGATGTATAGCCATCAAAAACGCCGACGACGGCGCCGTTCTGAAATGCGACTGGGAGTGAAGACGATTGATTACGAAGCCACTGCCGTTCAACCTCGCCTGACCTTGACCCCCGTGGTAAGATTTTGGCAGGCGCGGGGCACAAAATTGACCGGCCTGGTTGCTCTGATTGTGTTGGGCTGGAGCGGATACTTCTTATTTACCCAGCCGCGTTTTTTTGTTTACGGGGCCGATATCCAGGGAAATGTGGCCGTGTCGGCGTACGAGATTTATGCCGTTAGCGGTATAGACAGCCAGAGTATTTTTTGGCTCAATCCAACCGAAATCGTTGAGCGAATTACGCGACTGCCTAATATCAAGGCGGCTGCTGTGTCCGTTGCGTTGCCGGCTAAAATAGTGATCAACGTGGTCGAGCGGCGCCCCGAACTGTTGTGGCAAACCGGCGAAACCGTCTGGTGGGTGGACCACGAAGGCATGATTGTGCCTCCCAGGGGTGACATCACCGGCATGCTGCGGATTATTGACGACGACCAACAGCCCTTGCAGCCGGGCTACCAAATTGACGCCGCCATTGTGGAAGGAGCGCAGACCTTGCGGATGTTGGCCCCGGAAGTATCGGTGATCCGTTATTCTCGTTTGCAGGGTTTAACGGTGGCTACGCCTGAAGGATGGCCGGTATACCTGGGCGACGGCAGTGAGATTAAGGCCAAATTAATAGTGCTCACGGCGTTGCTGGCCGATTTGAAAGATCGAAATATTACGCCGGTTTTTATTGATTTGCGCGACCCGCTCCGGCCTTTTTATAAACCGCAATCTATTATTCAGATTGCCCAGCCGGTACAGCGATCAGTTTCAGGGTCGCGAGCGGCTGTTGGTTCGGCGCAAACCGGGCCGATAGCGCCGCGGTAGGATATTATTTAGGCTGTACGGCAAATAATGACCTGCCAAAGATGCCATACAAACAAGAAGGTTTCTCTTGTTTACCGGCATATACCCGGCAATGGGCCGTAATGCGCTGTGATGCGCCAAAATTTTAAGGAAAAACACTATATGTTGTGGTTTAACCCCTTGCAAAATACTATATATTGTGGTAAACTGGATTCTACCACTTACTACCTTTATCGGGGGGAAAGCCGGTGTAAACCCAAAACTTTTCAGCGAGGAGACCTGGTGTGGAGCGGACCGTTGTCGCCCTGGATATAGGCACTACCAAAATCTGTACCCTGGTCGCCGAAGTTGGCCCTCCCCCGGAGAATGTGCTGCGGATAGTGGGGGTGGGTACGGTTCCGGCCAAAGGCATCCGCAAGGGCGTGGTAGTGAATGTGGGTGAGGTCACGGCGGCCATTACCGATTCTATTCATCGGGCTGAACGGACCTCCGGTTACGAAATTGCCAGCGCCTACGTTGGTTTGGCCGGGGCGCACGTTAGCGCTATGAACAGCCGGGGGGTGGTAGCCATCAGCCGGGGCGAGCGAGGCATCCGTCCCGTAGACGTGGAACGGGCTTTGGAAGCGGCCCGGGCCATTGATCTGCCGCACAACCGCGAGGTGCTGCACATCATCCCCCGCGATTTTACGGTAGACGGCGACAGCGGCGTGCGCGACCCGGTTGGCATGCAGGCGTATCGGCTAGAAGTTGAGGCCCATATTGTCACCGGCTCCACGGCCTCCATCCGTAACCTGGTCAAATGCGCGCAGAATGCCGGTATCTACATTGACGCCTTGGTCCTTGAGCCGTTAGCTTCCGGCGAAACAGCGCTCACCGATATTGAGCGCGAGATGGGCGTGGCCTTGGTTGATATTGGCGGCGGCACCACCGACATTGCCATTTTTATTGAAGGCAGTATCTGGCATACGGTGGTGTTACCCACCGGCGGCGAACAAATTACCAATGATGTGGCCGTGGGTTTGCGCACGCCGTTCAATCTGGCCGAGGAGATCAAGATCAAATACGGCCATTGCCTGCCCGACACCATGATGCCCGATGAAACTGTCAAGGTAAGCGTGTTTGGCGGGGACGGTCAAACCCAAATCTCCCGCCAATTTTTGGCCGAAATCATTGAAGCCCGCGCCGAAGAAATACTGGAGATGGTTTTAAAGGAAATCAAACGAAGCGGCTATGATGGTTTACTACCGGCGGGTGTGGTATTGTGTGGCGGTACCGCCGAATTGCCGGGCCTGCGGGATTTGACTCGGGAGATTATGAACTTGCCGGCCCGTATTGGCGAACCGCAAAACTTGCGTGGCCTGGTTGATACCTTACAAAGCCCGGCTTTTGCCACCAGCGTAGGGCTGCTTGAATGGGGCGTCCGGCACGATCTGCCCTCGCCTGCGCAGCAGCCCTCTACCGGCCAGTTGAAAGTGCCGGGCTGGCTAAAACCATTTTTACCTGGCTGATTATCTGCGTTTAATGTTTTAAGGAGAATTTAAAATGGCTAACAACGGGAAAAATTATATGATGACCCCAGAGAATTTTGCCCAGATAAAGGTGATTGGCGTTGGCGGCGGCGGTAGTAATGCCGTTAACCGGATGATTGCCGAAGGATTGCGCGGTGTTGAATTTATTGCCGTCAATACCGATGCCCAGGCTTTATTAATGAGCGACGCGCCCCAACGTATCCGTATCGGCGACAAATTGACCCGCGGCCTGGGCGCGGGCGGCAACCCTGAAGTGGGGGGCAAAGCCGCCGAAGAATCATCGGAAGAGTTGGAAGAGATTCTGCGCGGGACGGACATGGTTTTTGTGACCTGCGGAATGGGCGGCGGCACCGGCACCGGGGCCGCGCCGATTATTGCCGAGTTGGCCAGAGACAGTGGCGCGCTGACCGTGGGCGTGGTGACCAAGCCCTTCACCTTTGAAGGCACGCGCCGCCAAAATGTGGCGGTGGAGGGCATAGAACGGCTCAAAGAAAAAGTTGATACGCTCATTGTTATCCCCAACGATCGCTTGCTGGAAATTGTGGATAAAAAAGCCAGCATGACCCAGGCTTTCCGCACCGCCGATGACGTGCTGCGCCAAGGGATCCAGGGCATCTCCGAATTGATTACCGTGCCCGGTTTGATTAACTTGGATTTTGCCGATGTTCGCTCGATCATGAACGGCGGCGGCACGTCGCTGATGTCGGTGGGGGTGGCCGCCGGCGAAAACCGGGGGGTAGAGGCCGCCGAAAGCGCGGTGTCTTCCTCGCTGTTGGATGTGACCATTGACGGGGCCCAGGGCATTCTCTTTAACGTGACCGGCGGCCCCGACTTGAGCCTTTTTGAAGTAAATGAAGCCGCTGAAATCATCAAACGTAAAGCCCACCCCGATGCCAATATCATTTTTGGGGCGGTGATTGACGATAACCTGACCGATGAATTGCGCATCACCTTGATTGCCACCGGCTTTGACGCCGTGGCCCAGCGGCGGCCCTACGTGGCCGGTAAACGGCGGGAAGGAGAGTCAAAAACCATTGCTTTCCCGCAAGACAAAATTAAAGAGTCCTTTGGCCGGACCGATTCTGCCCGTCAGGAGCCGGTTTACGACCCTGATAACCTGGAAGTGCCGGCTTTTCTGCGCAAGCGCATGCAGCAGCGCCGGGCTTCTTAAGATTTTTTTTGTTAACTCTGTTTGGGAATACTAACCTAAAAACGTTTCCTCCTATGGCCTGAGTGTGGCAGGTCAAAAAAAACCACACACCGCATCCCCGCTGCGCCCCTGGCCTTCCCCAGCCAGGGGCGCCTTTTTTTACCTGTATAAAACCCCCTATTTTGTGGTGTTGACGCTGGATATGGAGCGAGGTACAATGAGTATCAGTTGATATAATGAACACTGCCCTCTCCGAAACAACTGTGGCCACTATTTTAGTGGTTGATGACCTGCTAACCGATTTAGACTTTTTGGTTGATACTTTGAGTCTGCACGGTTATCAGCTCCAAACTGCCTTAAATGGCCCCGACGCCTTATCCCTGGCCCAAACTGACCCGCCGGACTTAATTTTATTGGATGTGATGATGCCGGGAATGGACGGTTATGAAGTGTGCCGGCAATTGAAGGCCAACGAACGCACCCGAGATATCCCCGTAATTTTTGTGACGGCCCTGGATGAAGTGATAGCCAAGGTTCAGGCCTACTCCGCCGGAGGCGTTGATTATATTACCAAACCTTTTCGTTACGAAGAAGTTTTGACGCGGGTCAAAATTCACCTGGCGCTTAAACAACGCAACCATCAATTGGCTTTGCTCAATCAGGTGGGCCGGGAACTTATTGCCACCCTTGACCTACAGCGTATCGCTGAGCAAATTCAGCAGACCGTTACCGAGATTGTGGGCGCAACGGGGACATCGGTGTGGCTCAAAGATCAAGAACAGGAAGAGTGGTTGGTTTGTGTGGCGGCTTTTCAAGAGGAGTCGGAGGAGTGCTGGACTGATTTGCGGGTACGGGTGGGTCAGGGTGTGGCTGGCTGGGTAGCCCAAACCGGGCAAAGCGCCACCATTGCCGATCCAGCTAACGATACACGTTTCTTCTCCGGAATTGATAAACAGACCGGCTTTTGTACCGAATCCTTGCTGGCGGTGCCATTACAACTGCGTGACCGCGTGATTGGGGTGTTGGAAGTGGTCAACAAGTTAAATGGTACATTTGACGTGAATGACCTGGAACTGGTTGAAACCATTGCCGCTTCAGCCGCAATTGCCATTGACAATACCTGGTTGGTTGAGGCGCTGCATCAGCACGCTGTTGATCTGGAGCATACCAATGCCGAGCTGCAAGAGGCGCTGGACAAAGTTAAAATTTTGACCGGCCTGTTGCCAATATGTAGCGGCTGCAAAAAGATACGCAACGACCACGGCTATTGGGAGCAAGTAGAAATTTATATTGCCAGCCATTCTGATGCGGAATTCAGCCACGGACTTTGTCCTGAGTGTATTAAAAAACTTTATCCTGATTTATATGGAAAATTAGTGGAGCGCAGACAGGCTATCTTGCAGGCCCTGACCGACCTGGGCCGGGCAGACCTGGAAACTATTGCCACAGCGGTGAAACTGCCGGAGAGCAATACCTTAAATCGCCTGCACGATATGGCGGCAGAAGGATTAATAAAAAGGGTTGACGTGGCCGGTCAAACGTTTTACGAATTGCCTACAGAACCTTGAGCTGTGTTCGATTGTACTTGGCCAATTTGAATTGCGCCTCATCAAGATGTCCCCCGCATGACAACCCTTCTCTTTATGGTATAATTGTTTCATTATTAAATTGAGGAAAGATGATAATTCCTCTGCCTTTTTGCCGCTGAAGGCTGAAAAACTCCTCAATTATTCCCAAACATTGTTTTATCCAAAAAATTAGAATATGCGTGCAAGGAGACGCCAATGAGTCGATTGGAACAATTTCGCCAACAAATGGCCCAAGAGGATATTGACGGTTTTCTGATAACCCAACCGGAAAATCGCCGTTATCTCTCCGGTTTTACCGGCAGTAATGGTGTGCTCATTATTACGGCAGAACAGCAGGTTTTGGCGACAGATTCTCGTTATTATGAACAGGTGCGGGAGCAGTGCCCTGATTGGGAGCTGGTTGAAGTTGGCTATGATTTTGTGGGCAATATGCTGGAGCTATTGCGAAGATTGGGGTTGGGCGCCCGCCGGGTTGGTTTTGAGGCGGAACACGTTAGCGTGGCTACGCTGCATGCCTGGGAGCGGGCCTTACTGGGCCGGCTCATTTTGATCCACGCCGAAGGTTTTGTTGAACAGTTGCGTATGCGCAAGGATAAGACCGAGATAGCCAGCATTAAAAAAGCCGTGGCCCTGGCCGACGACGCCTTTGCCCATATCAGCGCCTGGCTGCGACCAGGCCAAACCGAGTTACAAGTGGCCTGGGAATTAGAAAGTTACATGCGAACGCATGGGGCCGAGGCTGTTTCTTTTAAGTCCATTGTGGCCGGCGGCCCCAATAGCGCCAAACCGCATGCCGTGCCCACGGAGCGTTCCTTACAACCGGGCGAACCCATTGTGCTGGATTTTGGCTGTATGGTTGGCGGCTATTGTTCGGATATGACCCGCACGGTCTGTTTGGGCCAGCCGGCCGACGGTCGGTATTTGGAGGTTTGGAATATCGTGCGAGAGGCCCAGGAGACCGCCCTATCTGGGGCCAAGGCCGGTATGACGGGTGTGGAGGTGGATAAATTAGCCCGCCAGGTAATTGATCAGGCCGGATACAAAGACAATTTTGGGCATGCCTTGGGGCACAGCCTGGGCCTGGCCATTCACGAAAATCCCCGTTTTAGCTTTAACTATCCCCATCAGATACCGGCCGGAGCGGTGATGAGTGTGGAACCGGGCATTTACCTGCCCGGCTGGGGCGGCGTGCGCCATGAGGACCTGGTAGTGGTGCGTGAAGAAGGGCTTGAGATTCTGAGCAAATCGCCCAAAGAAGCGGTATTGAAGGTAACGTGAAACCTGCCGGGGTAATGGTCATAACTTAAAAATGATGCCTTGCACTAAACGGTTAAGTATGGTAATATACTATACATAAAATTATGTTAAGGTGAGGGAGTGTCCCCTCAACTGAGGAGCTTGTTATGGCTGGATCGAGACCCTCAATTCAATCTGTGCAAAGAAGCTTGATTATTGGCGTTTTGGCCGGTCTCATTTTTGGGTGTATTGCCGGCCTGGTTTTTTCCTATCTATATATCCGGCTGGATCCTCCGGTTTATCAGGGGGGTGCCTACCCTGAGGAATTAGCCCCAGGTTACCAAAGCCATTACCTGGCCATGGTGGTCGATTCCTACATTGTTAATCATGACGAAAAAGAGGCCCAAAGGCGCCTGCAAACGTTTGACCAGGCCACCAAAATTCGGGTTTTGGGCGAGCGGTTTACGGTATATGTGGCTAATGGGCAGGCAGTTGAAGCCCAGGCTGTGAGCGATTTGGCCGGCCAGCTCAAGAATCTTGAAGGTTGGTCGGCTGAAACCATTTCGGCTGAGGTAGGAAAATTGGCTGCCGAATACCAGGGCGATAGCGCCAAAATGCAGGCGGTAACCAGTTACGGCGCGGCTTTGAACGTGGTGCAGCAAGTTACGCCGCCGCCCGCCGGTGAAGAACCCGTCACCCCAATTGCCCCGGCCACAACGGCCCCGCCGGCGGAAGAACCGGGTGGCCTTATTGCCGGTTTTTCGGCGTGGCAATTAGGGCTTTGCTGTTTGTCGCTGCTGCTCATTATTGTGGTTGTGTTGCTCATTGGCCGCTGGCAATTTAACCGCAGCAGAAGAGCGCCGGCCAGGCCGCAAATTGAGTGGGAGGGCGAAGGCCCGGCACCCATCAAACAGTGGAGCGGCACTTATACCCTGGGTCAAGATAATTACGACGAGTTTTTCACCATCGAGACGCTTGAAGGCGACTTTTTGGGCGAGAGCGGCATGGGCATTTTAGAAGCTATTCCCGGCACCAGCCCCAAACAGGTGGTTGCCTTTGACGTGGGTCTTTTTGATAAAACAGACATCACCACCCTCTCCCGGGTAGTGATGAGCGAACACGCTTTTTACGATGAGGCCATTCAAGCCAAAGTTGAAGCCAATCCCCAGGCCGAGGCTGTGTTAGCCCAACCGGGCGCAGAATTTGTTTTGGAGACCTCGGCCCTGCGCGTTGTAGCCCACATTGATGAGCTGGAGTATGGCGAAGGCAACGTCTACTTCAACAGGCTTACCGTTACCTTAACCGTTTTCATTAAAGAAGGGGTTGATCTGAGAATAGGCACTATGGACGTGCCGGAGGAGTACCAATAGATTCTGCATAAATATAGTCTGTTTTTCAAACATCCTCTAGCAAAACCTACTTGCCCCTCATCAAAAAATAATAACAACATTGTTAAGCTCGTCCTCAAACTTGTTTAGACCCAAACTTCTGCTTGGGCCTAAACAAGCCTGGGAAGAAAATAAAGTTTGGACCGCTTCCCTGCCTGCCTTCTCTATAATTGCCCAGATAACCAACTTACATTAGAATACATCCCCGTTGTTTCAGCAACCGCTCTACCCAAAAAGAGATTTGAGAACCAGGAGATTTTTATGAGTCAAAAAACAGCCCTGATCACGGGGATCACGGGCCAGGACGGGTCTTACCTGGCCGAGTTTTTACTGCAACAAGGTTATAACGTGGTGGGCATGGTGCGTCGCAGCAGCACGGTTAATTTTGACCGCATTGCCCATTTGCAGGAGGAAAAAGCCCTGGAAATTGTGCAGGGCGACCTTCTGGATCAAATGTCGCTGATTGACCTGCTGCGGGAATACCAGCCGCAGGAAGTTTATAATCTGGCTGCGCAGTCGTTTGTGCCTACCTCGTGGCGACAGCCGGTCCTCACCGGCGAGTTTACGGCCCTGGGCGTCACCCGGATGTTAGATGCCATTCGCATTGTTAATCCAGAGATACGGTTTTACCAGGCTTCCAGCAGTGAAATGTTTGGCAAGGTGCGCGAGGTGCCGCAAAACGAAAACACGCCCTTTTATCCCCGCAGCCCTTACGGCGTGGCTAAAGTGTATGGCCATTGGATTACCATTAACTACCGCGAAAGTTATAACTTGTTTGCTTGTTCGGGCATCCTGTTCAATCACGAAAGCCCACGCCGGGGCCTGGAATTTGTGACCCATAAAGTTACTTACGGCGCGGCGCGTATTAAATTGGGCTTGTCTAATGAGGTCCGCCTGGGCAACCTGGAGTCCCGCCGCGATTGGGGTTATGCCGGCGATTATGTTCGGGCGATGTGGCTGATGCTCCAACAGGACGAACCCGATGATTATGTGGTAGCTACCGGCCAAACGCATTCCGTGCAGCGCTTGTGCCAGGTCGCCTTTGAGTGTGTCGGTCTCAATTATGAGGATTATGTGGTCACCGACCCCAAATTTTATCGCCCGGCCGAGGTAGATTTGCTGGTTGGCGATGCCACCAAGGCCGGTGAAAAATTAGGCTGGGAACCGATTGTCAGTTTTGAAGAATTGATCGAGATGATGGTGGAAGCCGACCTGGCCGCCTTACATGAAGAAGGATATTAAAATTTGCTCTTTATGGATAAGGAATTTTTGGCCAAAGGATGAAAAAACTCGTTGTTGGCTTTTCCGGCGCAACCGGCGTGATTTACGGGGTACGGTTGTTAGAAGTATTGCAGGGTATAACCGACATTCAAACCCACCTGATTATCAGCGATGCGGCCAAACGCACCATCCGGCTGGAAACGGCTTACACCGTGGACCAGGTAGAGCGCCTGGCCCACGAACGCTATGACTTTAACGACATTGGCGCGGCTATCGCCTCGGGTTCATACCCCACCAGCGGGATGGTTGTTGTGCCTTGCGCCGTAAAAACCCTCTCCGGTATCGCCCATTCTTACAGCGATAATCTCATCCTGCGCGCCGCCGACGTGACCCTCAAGGAACGGCGCAAATTGGTATTACTTTTCCGCGAGACGCCCTTACACTTGGGGCACCTCCGGCTGATGGTCCAGGCTACCGAGATGGGCGCCATCATCATGCCCCCTCTGCCGGCTTTTTATCACCGCCCCCAAACCATTGACGATATTATCAACCAAACGGTCAACCGGGTTTTGGACGTATTGAACCTTGATCTTGAGCCGGACCTTTTCCGGCGGTGGCAAGGTTCAGCCCATTAGGTGTTCAGGGAGCGATCAACCTCAGCCACAGCCTGTAAATTCTCTGGGGGGGTAAGGGTGGGGATAACGCAGGCCGGGGCCAGAATTAAACGCCGGCCCCCGGTTTGGGCAATGGCTTCTCTGGCTTGAGCGGCCACCACTGCCGGACTGCCCTCTTCCAGGGTGGTTCTATCCAGACCGGCCATCAGAGTTTTATCGGTAAGTGAGAGGGCTGCCTGGAGCGAAGGGTCGGTTTTGTGGTTATGCCAGCTTACGGCATGGGCCGGATATTGGTTGACAGTTTCAAAATATGGGTTCAGCCCATGCAGGTGGAGCACCAGGGGCACTGGCTGGGTTTGCACTCTTTCCAGCGCAATCAAATCATAGCGGACGACAAAGGTTTGACACAATTCTTCGCTCAACTTCTCTGCGCACGACAGTTGGCTAGCAAAGAATACGCCGTCGGCCCCGGTTTCCAGGGCCATGTCGGCAAAGCGAGAGGTGGTTTCGGCAATGGTGGCCAGGCCAATGTGCACATCGGTGGCATGATGAGCTAAATGTTCCAGCAGTGCGTCCCCGGCTAATTTGTAGGCAATGGTCATCGGGCTAAAAATGGTGATCAATACCGGGGCATCCTCTTCGCCCAATTGATTTTTGATAAGAGTAATAGATTCCAGAATGTGGCCATAACTGCCTTCGGTGGGATTGAGCGTGGACAGGTGCCGCCAATCATCGGGGATTTTGATGACCGGCTTTTTTAATTGAGGGGAGTGATCGTCGTCTTTGGGCGTCGAAATCTGGGCGCCCCAGTCTTGAATGGGGTAAAAGCCGCTGGGCGTCAGTTTGATTAAGTCAAAGTTGTACTTCTGGTAGAAAGCCAGCGTGGCTGAAGCCAATCCCGTTGGGGTCAGGTCTTGTTTGTGAAAATGCCGCCACAGGCTCAAAGGCACTTGGTCAACCGGCCGGCCTTCCAGGGCAGTATAAACGCGCTCTCGCTTGTTCATAGCTTCCTTCTTCTTTAGCTACCTACTTAACGGGCATAGGGTCCAAAATCTTCCCGCCTCAATAATAGCATAAAGTTGGCAACTGAACAATCATCAACCATCCAAAGTTCATGATCCCTTAACTCAACACCCGCTGGCTGATTTCTTGCACGCAGATAAGATGGCGGTTTAAGTCGGCTTGCAATTGGTTGAGGTTGCGTTCGTAGTGTAAGCGGCGGGCCAGAAAGGCGAACTCTTCACTGCCGGGCGGTGGAACGGTTAAATCTTTGGCGTTGCCGCGCACCATGCGTAAGGCATTGATCAACCGGCGTAAAAAGATGTGGGCTTCACGAAGAGGCACATAATCGTCAGGCGAGAGGATTTTTGTTTCGGCCAGCATTTGCATAGCCTCCCCAATGTTGGTTAGTCGCAGGCGAGGGTCTTGGTGCCCGTAAGTGATTTGTAAGCCTTGCACCAGATATTCCAGGTCTACCAGGCCGCCGGGACTGAATTTGGCGTTAATAGTGCCTGCTGTCACCAGATGCCTGAGCTGGCGCTCGCGCATGGCGCGCATAGCCGCCACGTCAAACGGCTGGCCGGTGTAGATAAATTTGTTACGTAGTTCAACAATCTGTTGGCCCAGTTTTTCGTCGCCGGCAATGGGCCGTAATTTAACCAGGGCCTGTTTTTCGTAGGGCCAGGCGTCGCCGTTGGGGCCGAAGTACCGGCGAAACGACTCAAGGGATACCGCCATGCTGCCGGCCTGGCCATAAGGCCGCAAGCGCAGGTCCAGTTCAAAGATGCCTTCCTGCCGGGCTTGAATGGTTTGATTGACCTGTTGGACCAACTTGTCGAAAAATTCGGCAGTGGTGATCACATTGGGGCCGGTGGTTTGGCCGTTACCGGCAAAAATAAACAGCAGTTCAATGTCCGAGGCAAAGCCCAATTCGCGCCCGCCGCATTTGCCCAGGGCGCAAACGCTCATAGGGCAGGGCCGGCCATTTTCCAGCCGGGGCAGGCCAAACGTGGCCCGGAGTTCGGCCAGGCAGAGGTGATAGGCGGCTTCTACAATCACTTCGGCCAGGTCGGTCAATTCACCTGAAAATTGGCCAAACTCAGAAATGTGTCCCTGGATGTGGCGCATATCCACGCGGAACATTTCGCGGTCTTTGAAGGCGTTGAGCGCCTCGCGCTGGGCAGCGCCGGTTTGCAGGAGCGCGGCCAATTCCGACCGCAATTCGTCTTTTGACTTGCCAGTGGCCAGCGCGTCTACATCCCGCACCACCGGGAACAGGTTGGCGTATTGCATCCGCAAAAAGTCTTTCCACAGGAAATCACTTACCCCCAGCAGGCGGGCCAGGGTGTTGAGCACCTGGGGCTGTTCCAGCGAGGCAATTGCATCCGGCCAATTGGGGCGGGTAAATAACTGCCCCAACAGTTCCCGAAAGTGAAGCAGGGCCTGTTCCGGGTTGGGCGAGTTGGGCAGCAGGTGGGTGAAGTGCCGGATTAACACAATGGCCACGCGCAACTCTCGTTGTTTTTCGGGGGAAGTGATTTTTCGGCGCTGCGCATCAGTAACGTAAAGGGTGTCCCGCACGTGCTGGCCCACCGAGCTGACGATCATCCGCCGGATATTGACGCCGTTGAGGGCCAGGGCATTGGTGAACTCAAACAGGAAGCCGATGGTATCGGTGGAAACAATGTGCAAAATGGTGTGCCGTTCGGAAGATTCGTTATCAAACTCAATGTCAACCGGGTACAGCGTAGAGATGGCCCCGGGGATGTCTCGTAAGGCAACCGCCACGCGTTTGGCCAATTGGCCCTGGGCCTCACGTTGTTTGCCTGCGTGCAGCAGGCGGATCAGGGCGTTCAGGTCGGTGGTATATTGTTGCCAGTAGAGTTCATCAACATGGTCAACCACCGGCTGCACGGTGAAAACGTCAACAATTTTTTGGCGGGAGACGGCGTATAACATGGACGATAGTTGGCGACACCGGGAGCGGGAAGGGCGTTGGGGCACAGGCACATAGCCGGGGTCGGCGGCTCGCCCGTAGCTAAAGATGTGGCCGTCAACAATGTTAAAACCGTGCACAAATAGCAGGCCGCAAATCAGGGAGAGCTCGCCCAGGTAATCGTAGCCCACAATGGTCACCTGCCAAAGTCCATTCTCCAGGGGTTTGGCTTCCACTTTTGCCAGATTGTCCTCGTTGAGTTGTTCGGCCAGGGTTGCATGGTGCTCGATGTCGGCGTCGCTGAAGGTGGTGACGTAGGCGGGCGGCATTCGCACCAGGTGGGGCAACAATAAATCTGATGAGGTAACGGAGCGCGTTTTGTTTGTGACGGGCTGTTTGCCCAGGTATTGTTGGTAAACCACGCGGATAACGGCGCTGTGTTGCTGGTAGCGGGCAATCAGATTGTCGCCTGCCTCTCGGCCCTGGAAACCGAGCCGTCGGGCCAGTTGGGTGATGGCTTCCGGGTCGCCGGGCAGGCTGTGGGTTTGGCGGTAGTGTTTGAGTTGCAAATGGTGTTCAACCGTGCGCAAAAAGATATAGCCGTCGGTGAGCACCCGGTATTCATGAGCAGAGAGGAAGTGGGCGGCAAACAGGCGGGCCAAGGCCTCGAGGGTGTTGGGGCTGCGCACTTCGGGCTGTTCGTCGCCATGCACCAGTTGCAGGTATTGGGTTACAAATTCAATGTCGCGGATAGACCCCTGGCCCAGTTTGACCTCGCCCCAGGCGCGGCCTTGCTGTTGCAGTCGTTCTTCGATGCGCTGTTTGAGCGCGTTCACCTCGGCCTTGACGGTTTCGTCGTCGGCGGCAAAGATGAAAGGTTGGGCCTGGCACAGAAAGTCCCGGCCCAATTCCTGGTTGTCGGCAATAACCCGCGCTTTGAGCAAGGCCTGTTTTTCCCACAGGCGGGCGTTCTTTTGTAAATAACTTACATAGCCGTTAACCGATGACACCAGGTTGCCCACATTTCCCCAGGGCCGCAGCCGCATGTCCACCCGATACAAAAAGCCTTCCGGCGTAATGCGGGCCAGGGCGTCAATTAGGTTTTGGCCCAGGCGCCGGTAAGCCGCCGGGTCTGAGCGGCATAAAAACAACAGGTCAATATCGGAACTATAGTTGAGTTCCTGCCCGCCCAATTTGCCCATGGCCAGCACCACAAAATCATCCGGCTTTACATTGGACTGCCGGGCGGCCAGGGTTAAACAAACGCGCACCAGGCTGTCGGCCAGGCCGGAGAGTTGGCCGGTGACGGTGGTCAGGTCAAAGGAGTCCAGCAGGTCGCAGACCCCGATGCGCAGCAGTTCCCACCGCTGGAACCGGCGTAGAGCATCCAGCAGAGCGGCGGGGTCGGACGGATCTTCGCTGGAAAGCAGGATCAGGGGGCGGATAGCTTCGCGGGCGGCGGCGTCAAATTGGGCCGCGCTCTTAACGTGGGCCAGTTGCTGGTGCGCCGACAGGCGGGTGAAATATTCCGGGCTGCGCAAGAGGATTTCGGTGAGAAATTGGCTGCCCGCAAATAATTTTACCAAAATTTCAACGGAGCGGGGGTTGTTGGCAAAGTGGTTGAACAGAGCGGACTGGTCGGCCACGTTGTAGGCAAAGCGGCCCAGGTTGACCAGCACATTATCAGGATTGGCCGCTTCCGACAAGGCCAGCAGCAACGGCGTTAAACTATCGGCCAGGGCCTGCCGGGCCGGCTCGTTTTTGGCCATTTTTTGCAAGCGGCGATACGCTTCCGGGGGGTCGGCAAACCCAACCGGCCCCAATAGCCGCCAAACGTCGTCGTCGCTGAGCGGCGTTTGGCTTAAAATATCACGGGCGTAGGCGGAGATAGTGGTGTTCATGGTTAGAGGTATTATAGTGAAAAGGAAAAAGGAGGCCAAGCGCAGGCTGCTCAATACCGCGTTTTTTGTTTAGGCGCTGCGCGTTACGCAATAACGCCATACGCCTTGAAAAAATACCTCGGTAAGATTACGCATTATGGGTTAAGGGTAACAAAGAGGCGGCAGAATAACCTGCCGCCTCTTCTGGGTGGGGCGAACCTTTAGATGTCGAAATACAGGGTGAACTCGTGAGGATGCGGGCGCAGCCGGACGGGGTCCACTTCGGCTTCCCGCTTGTAGGTGATGTAGGCTTCCAGAATATCCGGGGTAAATACATCGCCTTGCAGCAGGAATTCGTGGTCTGCTTCCAGTGCGTCAAGAACATCGGCTAATGAACCGGGCGTGTTCATTACTTTAATCGCTTCCTCAGGGGGCAGGTCGTACAGGTCTTTATCAATCGGTTCGCCGGGGTCAATTTGCTTCTGGACCCCGTCCAGACCGGCCATGAGTAGGGCGGCAAAACAAAGATACGGGTTACAACTGGGATCCGGGGCGCGGAATTCAACCCGCTTGGCCTTGGGGCTGCCGGAGTACATAGGGATGCGGCAAATGGCCGAACGGTTGCGCTGCGAATAAACCAGGTTGATAGGCGCTTCGTAGCCGGGCACCAGGCGTTTGTAAGAGTTGGTGGTGGGCGCAGCCAGGGCCAGCAGGGCCGGCGCGTGTTTCAACAGACCGCCAATGTAGTAACGGGCAATGTCGGAGAGACCGGCGTAACCCGACTCGTCGTACATCACGGTGTCGCCGCCTTTCCATAAGCTCTGGTGAGTGTGCATACCGCTGCCGTTATCGCCAAAGAGGGGCTTGGGCATAAAGGTGGCCGTAAGGCCGTTTTGGCGGGCCACACTCTTGATGATATATTTGTAAATCATGATGCTGTCGGAGATTTTGGTGAGCGTGTCGAACTTCAGGTCAATTTCGGCCTGGCCGGCGGTGCCTACCTCGTGGTGATGCAATTCCACATTAACCCCCACCGCTTCCAGGGCCAGCACCATTTTGCTGCGGATATCTTGCTGGGTGTCGGTGGGCGGGGCCGGGAAGTAGCCGCGTTTGGGCGGAATTTGCGCGCCCAGGCCGGGCTTGTCGCTGTTCCACCAGCCCTCTTTGCTGTCAATCTCATAGAAAGACGAGTTTGTGCCGCCGCCGTAGCGAACCGTGTCGAACAAGAAGAACTCGGCTTCCGGGCCAAAGTAGGCTGTGTCGGCGATGCCCGTTTTTTTCAGGTAGGCTTCGGCTTTTTTAGCCACGTAGCGGGGGTCGCGGCTGTAGGGTTGGCGGGTGACGGGGTCGTACACGTCGCACATAATTACCAGGGTGGGCACCTCAAAAATGGGGTCCACAAAGGCGGTGGTGGGGTCCGGGATCAAGATCATGTCAGATTCCTGAATTTCCTGGAAGCCGCGCACCGAAGAGCCGTCGAAGCCAAGCCCTTCGTCAAACAGGTCTTCGTTTACCAGGCGGGTTGACATGCTAAAGTGCTGCCAGGTGCCCGGCAGGTCGGTGAACCGGAAGTCCACCATTTTAATATTGTGCTCTTTGATAAGCGCCATTACATCTTTTACTGTTTCTGCCATTTTTTAAGTCTCCTTTAGGTTAAGAATTTTTCTATAGCGTAAAACGCCCGAAAGCAGATTGATTTTTTTTTGACAACTTTACCCTCGTTGTCAAACCCCGCCTGATAACTGAAGCGCCGGTTATGAGGCAGAGTTTGGGAACGAGTTATTTGGATGTTTTTTTGGGGCCGGCAGTTCTTTACAAACTGCCGGCCCGGACAATGTTTTGTTACTGAACGTTCACCGCGGCGGTGTTGCTGATAAGCCCCCGGCGAACCAGGTCTGTGGCGGCGTGATGGCGTAGATCGTTAATATCCCGGCCGATATAGAGGCTGTAGCGATCTTCGTCTTCCCGATGTTCGGCGGCAATCACGGCTTTGCCGTTACGGTAAATTTCAAACGCCGCGCCGGCAAAGACCAATTTTTCCGGCTGCAATTTGAGCGTGCTTTTGACGCGTTCCCAGTAGTCGGGTAACAGACGGTCGGGGCGCAGGTCGTAATTGTTTTTCAAACGTTTATCGGCAATAAGGGCCTGGGCCACCTGGGTGCGCAAAAGTAGGGCTTCGTAACCGCCGGCCAGGTCAATTTCGCGCTTGCCGCTGGCCGCGTAGGTGTAAATGCTGCCCCGGTCGTCGGCCAAAAAGACCGGCGCCCAGAACTCGTTTTCATCTTCGCTCTGCGGGCGTTTTTTGAGGTAGAGGATGGGGCGAACCAGAGCCAGCGAGTTCATGTTGACGCCCCGTACCCGCAATTTTTCGCTCATGCCCGGCGTACCGATAAGGCCCATCGCATTGAGATATTCGGCCAAGTATTCGCGCACTTTGGCCAATTCAACGTGTCTAAAAACCGGGCCGCCGGGCGTGGTGGCAAATACCTCATCGCCAACCGTATACACCGGGTACATCTGGCGCGAACGCCGGGCGATGAAGATGTAGGTTGGCAGGCGGGCCATATTGACCAGGCCGCGGATAAGCCGCTCGGTCACCGGCACAATTTGCTCCGGCGCATCGGCTGAAACCTGGAAACCGCACACCTCAACATTGTAGCCGGGTCGGCCATTGCCGGACCGGTAAACCGGGATGTGGAAGATGGTGTCAAGGTCAATGGTTATGGTTGAGGTTTCCACGTTGACGTAGTAGGGCACGTCTCCCTGATCATGCTTTACGTTCTGCTCCAATGAAATTTTCATGGGGCCTTCTCCTTGTTAACTAACTGGCCGATTCAACAACGGGCATCACCACGCGCTCGCCGGGCGAGGCATTGACCACGCTGGTGCCAAACTCGGGGTAGCTGATGGTGCCGTGTTCGGTGATGTCCAAACCTTCTAGTTCTTCCTGCGGCGTAACCCGGATGCCAATGATCACGTCGGTGGCCTTAAAAACAACAAAGGCGGTGGTAAAGGCCCACAGACTCACCGAGAGCGAACCAATAAACTGGATGCTCAGTTGGCTAAAGCCGCCGCCGTAGAACAACCCGGCCGCATCGCCCATTGCGGTCAGGCCGCCGGCTGCCGGAACGGCAAACAAACCCACCGCCAGCGTGCCCCACACCCCGTTGAGGGCATGCACGCTCACCGCGCCTACCGGGTCGTCCACTCTCAACACACGTTCAATGAAGAGCAGGCCAAACACCAGCACGCCGCCGGCCACCAGGCCGATGATCAAGGCCCCGGTGGGCGATACGCTGGCGCAGCCGGCGGTAATGGCCACCAGGCCAGCCAGGGTGCCGTTGAGGGCCATTTCGGTGGAAGGCTCGCCGGCGCGGACCCAGTTGATCACCATGGCCGACACCGCGCCCGCTGCCGCCGCCATATTGGTGGTAACGGCAATGTAGCCAATGCCGGGGTTCATACCGCTGAGCGTGCTGCCGGGGTTAAAACCAAACCAGCCGAACCAAAGGATGAACACCCCCAATGCGGCCAGGGTTAAGCTGTGGCCGGGGATAACGTTGCTGCTGCCATCTTTGTTGAACTTGCCAATGCGCGGGCCAAGAATAACGGCTCCGGCCAGGGCCGCCCAACCGCCTACGCTGTGCACAATGGTGGAACCGGCAAAGTCAATAAAGCCCAATTCGGCCAGCCAGCCGCCGCCCCACAGCCAGTGGCCGGAGATGGGGTAAACCAGGCCCACTATAATGATGCTGTACACCAGGTAGGCCGAGAATTTCAAACGTTCGGCCACCGCGCCGGAAACAATGGTGGCGGCTGTTCCGGCAAACACCAACTGGAACAGGAAAAAAGCCCAGTTGTAGGCGCTGTCGGGGCCAAAGTTGAGCTTGCTTAAAAAGAAGTTATCGGTGCCAATAAAGCCGCTGGCCGAAGCGCCAAACATCAGGCCATAGCCAAGCACAAAAAACAGCAGCGTTCCAACCGAAAAGTCCATCAGGTTCTTCATTAACAGGTTGGCCGCGTTTTTGGCGCGGCTGAAGCCGCTTTCCACCATGGCAAAGCCAGCCTGCATGAAGAACACCAGAAAAGCGGCTACCAACAACCAGATCACGTCAATCATCTGGCTTGCAGTGGTGGCTCCGTCTTGAGCATAAGCTACCCCGCCAAGGGTCAGGGTGAGCAATAAAGCGATGGGCAAAGCCCGGGTAAATAATTTGCGTTTCATGATGTTCCTCCAAAGTTATTTTTATAGTATTTGTCGAGTTTATTGAATGGATAGGTTAACTTTGCAGGCGTCGTGGCCTGGAAAACAAAAAGCCCTCAGCACGAGTTGGTTATCGTTGCCGAGGGCTTCGCGGCCGCTCAAAAATTGTTATTCAATTTGATGGGGGTTAATCTACCATACTTTTACTGGGTTGTCAACCCCTTTTTAAGTTTTTTAAGGTTAAGGCTTTGTTCATAAATAACGCCGCATCGGATGCGCTTGCACTTTGTGCTTGTTATTTACCAACAAAGCTGATGCCAAACGAAGTTTGGACGTTGTTTTTGAACAACTTCTAAGCGAATTTTTGCCCCACGGCAATCACCGCCTCGGCCACTTGGCGCATAGGGCAGCGTTTTTCGCGGGCGGTCATTTGCAGGCGTTTGTAGGATTCAGCTTCGGACAGACCGGCGGTAATGAGAATACGCTTGGCTGCCTCGATCAATTCGCGGGACGCCAACTGGTCGCGGAGCAGATAGGCTTCTTGGGCCACTTTCCGCATTTCCGCAAAGCGGGTCAGGGCCAGATCAATCATCGGCCCCAATTTAGCCTCGTGGATGGGTTTGACCAGATAGCCCATCACCGCTGCATTGGCCGCCCGTTCAATCATGGTCTGTTCGGTGTAGGCGGTTAGCATAATGATGGGCAGGGGGTTTTCGGCGGCCAGGATTTCAGCCACGGTCAAGCCGTCTTTGCCCGGCATCTTGATGTCCAGCAGCAACAGATCGGGTTCTAACGTTTTAACCTGGGCCAGCGCATCGTCACCGTTGACGGCGGTGCCGACGACCATATAGCCCAAACCGGCCACCATGGTCTTTAACCCCATCCGAATGACCGCTTCATCGTCGGCAATGAGAACCTTTAATTTTTTCTTTTGACCAGGGTTTTGCTTATTTGTCATCCAGCGCCGCTACTCCCGGTAGGGTTTTGCCTTCCAAAAATTCCAGGCTGGCCCCGCCGCCGGTGGAGATGTGGCTAATCTTATCGGCCAGGCCGGATTGTTCTACTGCGGCGGCGCTGTCGCCACCGCCAACAATGGTGGTGGCCCCGCTTAACTGCGAAAGGGCTTTGGCCACGGCAAAAGTGCCTTCGGCAAAGCGCGGAAACTCAAATACGCCCATGGGGCCGTTCCACACAACGGTTTTGGCCGGGGCCAGCCGGTTAGAGAAGTGGGCAATGGTGGCTGGGCCAATATCCAGAATTTTCCAGTCGTTGGGCACTTCGTCAACCGGCGTCACTTTAGATTCGGCGTCGGCTTTAAATTCGGCAGCCACAACACAATCTACCGGCAACACCAGTTTGTCGGCGTGCTCGGCTAAAAGCTTTTTGGCGGTTTCCACAGCTTCCTCTTCTACCAGCGAAGTGCCCACGTTGTGCCCTTGAGCCACAAAAAAGGTATTGGCCATACCCCCCCCAATGAGCAGGGAGTCAACTTGAGACAGCAGATTTTCAATTACGGCAATCTTATCGGAAATTTTGGCTCCACCCATAATGGCCAAAAAGGGCGGAGTGGGATTGGCCAACGCGCCGCCCAGGTAGGCCAGTTCCTTTTCCATCAAAAAACCGGCCACAGCCGGGCGCAGAAAATCGGTGATGCCGGCGGTGGAAGAGTGAGCGCGATGAGCCGTACCAAAGGCGTCATTCACATACACGTCGCCGAGTTTGGCCAGCGAGGCGCGAAAGGTCTTGACCTTTTCCGGGTCGGCTTTGAGGCTAGAGCCATCTTCCTGCTTGGCCTTGCCTTCTTCTTCAAGATGAAAACGGAGATTTTCCAGCAGAATAACTTGACCCGCTTCAAGTTGAGCGCAGGCAGACTCTACGGCGTCGCCGACGCAGTCGTTCAGAAGTTTTACCGGACGGTCCAGCAGTTCTTGCAGTTTGACGGCCACGGGTTTGAGGCTGTACTTGGCCACCCGCTGGCCGTTGGGTCGTCCCAGGTGACTCATCAGCACCACGCTGGCTCCGTTGTCTAACAGGTAGTTGATGGTGGGCAGGGCGGCCCGGATGCGGCGGTCGTCGCTGACCTGTCCATCTTGCAACGGCACGTTAAAGTCCACCCGCACTAAAACGCGCTTATCTTTAACCTCAATATCTTTGATTGTTTTTTTATTCATTGGTTTTTCCTCTCAGATTAAAAATTTCAAATAATATTACTCTACCGGCACCGGGGCAAAAACAGGGTTGCCTTGCCCGGATAGAATTAACTCAATGTGGCTAAGATTTTCTAAATCGGCGTTGTAAAGATATTGCACTTCAAGTGTGTGCTTTTGCTTATCACTATCTATCAAATTAAAGCCGCTGCTGGTTACAACTAAATTACGCTCAGGAATGCTCAAATTCAATTGTGTTTGGAGAAGGGCCAAAAACGGCTCCAGATTTGTTTCCTCAAAAAGGTGGCCAGGTAATTGGCGCAAAACCAGATGTACTGCGGCGCTGCGCGGAGAGACCTCAGGCCTTTGCGTCACTTGCAGCGGGACGATTTCAAAATCAACCTGTTCGCCCTGGTAATTCAGCCGAGCCGGCAGCGTGATCTGCACTTGCGCGGTGGCGGTGGCCGAGGCAATTGTGGAAAGGTCAATCACCGGCGTAGGGGCGCTAATAGGGGGCACATTACCGATTTCACTGATTTCCCAAACAAATTCCTGCGCCGGTTGGCTGTCGTCCGGTTCGTAAATGAATAATTCCGACTTGATGATGGCCCCGGTATTATCGTCTATCCACAGGGTTCCCCTTACATCTAGGGGGGAATTGCCTGTTTTTTGGTCAATCTCCTCAATCGTATCGGCTACAACATAACGGGTGACAGGCCGGTTTAGGTAAATTTCACTGTCTCTTGCCTCTGGCCTTGTTTGATCCAGTAGTTGCACCAGGGTCTCCGCCGGATGCAAATTGCCCAGCAAAGCTATGCTAATTTGTTGGGTTCTGGTAAATGGAAATGTCTTCAACTCCAGCCAGCTGGCGTATTGAGGTTCAAATATGTAGGTATTACCGCCAACAAGATAAATTTCATTTTGTAGGCCGTTGTTTTCTTGGATCAAGAGGTGGGCATTCCCGCTGGCATCGTACTCACTGGTAATGGTCTGTTTAATTCGGTTTCCCAGCTTGTCGCGGACGAGGTGATGATTTTCCAGACGATAACCGGGCAAAGTTTCTATTTTTTGGTAGGCAGCAGTAATATTCAATTGGTTTTTGGGGCCAACCGTTGTTGCGGCCAGAGGGGTTTTTTGCGTTTGCCGGTTGAATTCTTGCAACCGGTCCAATGGCCCGCAGGCCAAAATGGTTAGGGTCAATAGGACGGCGTTGATAAATGTTTGTTTTGGTTTAGGTGAGAGCGGACTCATAATTTTATCAACTCTAATCAGATGCAACGTTCAGCAGTCCGCTGTTCGTTTTTGTTGATGATTTGGCTCTAACTGTTTGTCTGGATTTCACATTTTACTCTGACCGATAGGAAAGCACAAAAACACAATGTAGGGTCTGCCCCAATTTTTAGGCCATAGCGTAGGGACAAGGACATTGTCCTGTCCTTACCGCCAAAATTTAGGGGCGTACCTCACAACGTAGGTGTCTGTTTCAACTGGCGGGGGGCAATCTTGAGATTATGTCAAAAAAGCGTTATACTAGATATATAACTTCAGGAGGTTATTTATGGATACCGGCGGTGGACTTAGTTTACAAATTGCTCAGATAAACGCCAAAATTGTTTTGGAGAAGTTTTTGGTGGAAGCCAAAATGAAAATTGTGGGCAATTTGGATAATACCCTTAATGATGAAAGATATAATTATATTACCATAACCGATGGGATAGCTATGCCCTGGCACCAGAGCAATCCCCTGAAGCCAATAAAGTACACCGAAAGCGTGTTGAAAATTGAAGAGCTGGTATTGGTTTATCCCATGCAGGCAGAAGCTCAAGCCGCCATTCAACGGATGCCGCGTTCTGAGCCGGCCATTATCTATGCCGGCGACTTTGCCATCCACGGCAATATCTCTATGGGCGGGGATATGACGTTGTCCACGGTGTTGGATGCGGTAAATAAAAGATTTTTGACGCTGACCGAGGCGTCCATTTTCCCTATGACTCAGGCCAGCACCGCGATACCGGAAGAGATGCCGCTTGTTTTACTGAATAGGTCAAAGATATATCAACTCCATGGAATTGGGTAACATTATCTACTGACCCTCCCCCTGCTAACGACGACGCTCCACCCCCACCTGATCGCAGAATGGTTTGACCGCACAATGGCTGCACCAGGGCGAAATGGGCGTGCAAAGATTTTGCCCCATACCAACCAGCAGGCCGTTATATTCAAGCCAATATTCGGGCGGCAATTTATCTCGCAGGGCAAATTCTGTTTCTTCCGGCGTTTTGGTTTGGATGTAACCCCACCGGTTAGAAATGCGGTGAACGTGGGTGTCAACACAGATGCCCGGTTTATTGAACCCCGCGGTAAGCACCAGATTGGCCGTTTTGCGACCTACCCCCGGCAATTTCAGCAACTCATCCAAATCGTCAGGCACGTGGCCGTTGTACCGGTCAAGGAGCATTTGCGAAACGGCGATGATGCTTTTAGCCTTGTTGCGATAAAACCCCACCGGATAGATGATCTCCGCAATCTCTTCAGGTGATTGGCGAACCATATCATCTGGATTATCGGCCACGGCAAAAAGCTTTGGCGCTATTTGCGCCGTGAGGGTATCTTTGGTGCGCAGGCTAAGGATGGTGGCGATGAGAATCTGGTAGGGCGTCCGTTTCTCCTGCCGGCCCATACTTTCTACCATTGGCAAGGCCCAAACTTTGGCACTTTCTCGCAAGATGGAAATGATTTGGTGAATATCTTGATCTTTCATCAGCCCTTATTTTGCTTTCTTTATGCATCATCATATTTCCTGCAAGTACGGATTAGCCACAATGGAGGAAAGTATAGCTTAAAGCGGAAAGTAGGGCGAATCCAATAATTTACCCAAATTGACACGAATAGAAAAAAAAGGTACAGTGCGGGGAATTTGTTACTTGGTGTTTATTGGCGAACGCTTCTTTTATGAACCAGGCCGAAACAACCCAAACCACAACTCATATCAGGCGCATTGCCCGGGCGGCCACGCTGGTGATGGCGCTGTTTATTGTCAGCCGGCTGTTGGGACTGTTGCGGGAGATGGTCATTGCCCGCCAGTTTGGCCTCAGCGCCGAGATGGACGCTTACCTGGCTGCTTTTCGTTTGCCTGATTTTCTGTTTTACGTGGTGGCCGGCGGAGCCTTAGGCTCTGCCTTTATTCCCGTATTTACCGGCTATCTGACCCGCCAGGATTTGACCGGCGCGTGGCGTTTGGCGTCGGCTGTGATTAATTGGGTGATGCTTATTTTATCAGGCCTGGCCGCCGCCGCCGCAATTTTTGCGCCCTGGTTGGTCCGGGCCTTTTTTGGCGATTTTACCCCGGCCCAACAACTGCTGACCATTGAATTGATGCGCTGGATGCTCATCTCTACGGTTATTTTTGGAATCAGCGGCGTGGTGATGGGTATTTTGAACGCGCACCAGCATTTTTTTCTGCCGGCCCTGGCCCCGGTTATTTATAACGGGGCCATTATTATGGGCGCGTGGCTTTGGGGGCCTACCTGGGGGGTGCGGGGTTTAACGGCGGGCGTAGTGCTGGGGGCCGTGGGCCACCTGTTCATCCAGGTGCCGGGCCTGGTGCGGCAACAGATGCGTTACCGGCCCGTATTGGCCTGGCGCGAGGCCGGTTTGCGCGAGGTGGGGCGGCTGATGGCCCCGCGGGTGTTGGGCCTGGCCGCAGTGCAAATAAACTTTGTGGTCAACGTGGTGCTGGCCTCCGGCCTGGCTGAGGGCAGTTTGACCGCGCTCAATTACGGCTGGATCATTATGCTGCTGCCGCAGGGCATTATAGCCCAGTCGGTGGCCACGGCCCTTTTCCCCACCCTGGCGGCGCTGGCGGCCCGGGGAGAACAGGACGAGTTGCGCCGCGTATTTGGCATAACCTTACGTAATTTGCTTTTTCTAACCTTGCCCGCCTCGGTGGGCCTGATCATTTTGCGCGAACCAATTGTGCGCTTATTGTTGCAGGGGGGAAAATTTGATGCCGCCTCAACCGCAACCACAGCCTGGGCTTTGGGCTTTTTTGCCCTGGGCCTGGTAGGCCATGCCGTAGTGGAAATAGTGACGCGAGCCTTTTATGCTCTCAAAAATACCAAAACCCCGGTAGCCGTAGCCGTGGTGGCAATGGCGCTTAATATTGGCTTAAGTTTAACGTTGTTGAGACTTTTTGCCTGGTTGGCGTGGCCGCTCCACGGCGGCTTGGCTCTGGCCAATTCCATTGCCGTGACATTGGAAATGGCGGCCTTGTTGATTTTACTGCGCCCTTTGATGGGCGGGTTGGCTAAAACCGCTCTGTGGCCCTCTGTGGCCAAGATGAGTTTAGCTGCGGCAGGCATGGCCCTGGTGCTGTTGGTTTTGCTGCCTGTTTTGCCTGCAACCGGCAAGTGGCTGGGTGGGATCATTGGTATTCTGGTTGGTGGTTTGGTTTACGTAGGGCTGGCCTACCTGCTCCGGGTGCAAGAGCTAGAGATAATCCGGCGGCAAGTGACCCGGCGAATGGGCCAGAGAGTGGGGCTGAAAAATTAAAAGCGATACCGGCGGCGCTATGGTGCCGCCGGTATCGCCCGGCATTGTTCTTGATTGGGCCCGGCCTGCGGTCTATTTATCCGCATCGGGGTCGGGGTTGTTGCCGGTGGGTTCATCCGGTTCCGGCGATTCCTCGCCGGTTGGTTTTTTCCGGGGGCTTCGTTTTTTCTTGGGTTTTTCTTCTTCACCGGCTTCATCCAGGGCGGCTCTGATCTTGGCCCGCAGTTCGGCATCAGAGGCGCTGTTTACGTCCAGGTCTGAAAAATCTTCGTCAGAGAAGTCGGCCTTTGTCCAGGCGCCGGGCCTGGGCCGGGGAACAGGCGCCGGGCCGCGGGGGGTGGGGTATGAGGCAGCGTAATAAGGCCGGGCGCCAAAGCGGGTCAGGATAACCGCGCCTAAACTGGTCAGGGTAATAATCATGCCCGCCAGCCAGCCCAGAAAACCTAAAATCCAACCGATGCAGGGTATCTGGCCGATAATGGGCATATTGGCCACAATGGTGAGGATCATCACGCCGACCACGGTGGAGAGCACAAAGTTAGGGGCCGGATTTCCGGCGGCTACCAGTAAACGTTCTCCCAGAATTTGACCGGCCACAAGCCAACCTAGCAGGATCGCAACCCCCAGCAGAACCGCCGCAATGAGGGGCACAAAGGCCAGGCAAATGGTCAATACCAGCAGCATGCTGGCCATCACAATAAGGGTGGTCAACAAGCCAACGCCAAAACTCACTACCGGCGTGTCTACAATAACATCGCTTACAGTTTTCATCTGTTGGGGCATAAAGGTGGCCACTAACCAACCTACCACGCCCAATACAATCAGTAAAGTAATGTTCCCCACAATGTCGCTGACCAAGTTTTCAAAAAAGCCAAAGGCTTTATCTGGCCAGGTGTGAGTCCTGACAGGCGGTTCGGGAGCTTCCGGTATGTCGGGAATGGGAGGGATAGGCGGGATCGGCGGGATAGGAGCGGAAAAACCCTCTTCGCCGTTGAGTCTTCCGCCTATTCTTTCGATTTTGCCCTCTATCCGGGCACCTTCAGCCACCGAGGCATTGCCGCCGATAAGGCCAATATCTCCTTCAACTATAGCGGTATCGCCCAGATTGATGTTGCCGCCAAGCATGCCAATATCACCTTTAATGGTGCCATCTACGTTGGCGTTGCCGCCAAATACAACCATGTCGCCGTCAACGACACTCTCTGGACGTAACGTCACGTTGCCGCCAAATACAACTACATCGCCGTTAATCTCTTCCCCGGCCTCTAAGGTGAGATTCCCCCCAAACACAACCCGCCCGTCCTCGGGGCCTTGGGCCAAAGCAGGGGGCGCAAAGATGAGAAAAAGAATTAAGATTAAAGGTAAGACTAAAAGTTTTTGTTTCATGGTTTACTCCTTCTTAAAGATAATGTTTCCGGCCAGGGTTTGATTTATGGATGTTGATGGGTGGTGATGGGGTATGGCGTGGTGCGGGGCTAAAAAGCATCCGCAATACGCCGTACGCCACAACCTCTTTGCCCGATCCAGCGTAACTAAAGTATGTTTTGAAGTTTATTTTGATCAAACTAGCAACAGGTTGCCTGTAACCGGCGCCCGGCGATAGAGCAGTTGCATTACCCGGAACCAGGTGGCGGTTAAGAGCATGGTAACAATAACATAACCCCAGAAAAGAGGTTGGCTCATGGCCAGCAAGGCCACTTTGAAAAACAGGCCGCCCAGGTTAATAAAAGCACGAATCTGGTTGACCACGCCGCCTAACTCACCCAGAAAGTAATAAAGTGTTTGCACGTTAAGCATGGTGGCCCTGGCGCCAATCAGAATTGCACCCCCGGCAATAGCGCCAATCACGGCAAAAGCAAGCGTACCCAGGAAGAGTACGGTCAGGCCCAACCACATCTGGTTTCGCCTGTCGTTCTGGCGGGCCAGCCGCGCCTCAAAGCGGGCGCTAAAACCCGGTTGGGGTCCCTTCATCACGGTTGACGCCTGATGCAGAAACTGGTCAATCCCCTGCAAAGCCTGGCAAATGCGCTCACAGGCGGGACATTCGGCCAGGTGGGTTTGCAGTTCGGCGCTTTCGGCGGGGCTGAGTTCATTGTCTAACCACAGTGAAATTTGTTCAATATATTTTTCGTGCGTCATTGGCTCACTCCTTTGTGAGATAAGTTAGTGATTTTGGCAATACCCGTTTGGGGTAAGTGACAACTTTTGTTTCTCAATTTCTTACTCCTCATCACTGATTTGAGGTTTCTGATTCCTTGATCATCATCTGCCTGGCCCTAAAGAGCCGGCTTTTAATGGCGCTGACGGTTGTTTCAAGGGTTTCGGCTATTTCTTCGTAAGATAAATCATGCCAGTAGTACAAGATAATCGCTGCCCGGTGTTCGGAGGGCAGGTTGTCCAGCAACGAGCGCAGCGTCTCGTGGGTTTCGCCGATCAGCACAGCATCTTCCGGCTCCGGCTCCGAAGTTGGCAGCCAGCGCCAGGGCGGCAGGTCGTCCCAGGAAATCATTTGGTAGCGCCGCCGCCTGAGCTGGTCTATGCAATAGTGCGAGGCAATAGACAAAAGCCAGGAGGAGAATTTGCGGTTGTGGTTGTAGGTTTCAAGCCGGGTATAGACTCGTAGAAATGTCTCTTGGGCGGCGTCTTCTGCCTGCGCAGCATCACCGAGCATACGATAGCATAAGTTAAACACGGGCCGCTGGTAAGCGTCTACAATGTGCATAAAAGCGGCGCTGTCGCCGTTTTGCGCGGCCAAAGCCCAGGCTTTTTCCTGGGTTTGGTTTTCCGGCGCATCTTGTTTTTCTATTGCCTGTTCCGCTGTTCTGGAAACCGGGGGGCTAACAGGCGTGGTCATAATAAATTTTTGGCCTAGGGTTATTTGCATAGTGCAGTTAGAGTTCCTTTATCTGTCTGCATCATGCTATACGGATTATAATGACAAAAGTTTCAGGAGAAAATAAGAGGCGGGGGTTAAGGCAAATTGTTTGGCTACCTCACCAAATGAATGGCGAATGAGAGCAGCCAGCAATTGAACATCTTCAGGGGTTGCGTTTCTGATAAGGGCCGCGGCATAGAACTGGTATTGTTTTGGGGTCAAGGAGCGATTCAAGGCGCTCCTTGACCCCCGCCTTAGCTGCGATATTTTGCTTTATTTGGCATAATCTATGGCCCGGGTTTCCCGGACCACGGTCACTTTAATTTGGCCCGGATATTCCAGGCTTTCTTCCACCTGGCGGGCAATCTCTTTAGACATTTTGATGGCTTCGTAGTCGTCCACTTCCTCGGGCCTGACAATAATGCGAATTTCCCGGCCTGCTTGAATAGCAAATGATTCTTCCACACCCTTGAAAGAGTTGGCCACCTCTTCCAGGGCCTTGATGCGTTTGACGTAATTCTCCAAACTTTCCCGGCGAGCGCCTGGCCGCGCCCCGGAAATGGCGTCGGCCACTTCCACAATCACCGCCTCTAGCGATTCCTGCTCTACTTCATGGTGGTGCGAAGCAATGCAATTGATCACCTTTTCGTTTACGCCATAACGTTTAGCAATATCGGCCCCAATAATGGCGTGCGGGCCTTCAACTTCATGGTCAACGGCCTTGCCAATATCGTGCAGCAGGGCGCCCTCCCGGCAAATCTCTATCTCCGCGCCCAGTTCATTGGCAATAATCACGGCCAGGCGAGAAGCTTCAACCGCGTGGGCGTGCTGATTTTGACCATAGCTGGTGCGGTATTTCAAACGACCCAACAGTTTGATCAACTCCGGGTGTAACCGATGCACCCCCGCCTCGTAGGCCGCTCGTTCCCCTTCCTCTTGAATAATTTGATTAACTTCCTCGCGCACTTTTTTAACCAGCTTTTCAATACGGGCCGGATGGATGCGGCCATCGGTGATCAGGCGGCTCATGGCCAGGCGGGCCACTTCACGCCGCACCGGGTCAAAGCCGGTCAAGATGATGGCTTCCGGGGTGTCATCCACAATCACGTCAATGCCGGTGGCGTTTTCAAAAGCGCGGATATTACGACCCTGGCGGCCAATAATGCGGCCTTTCATATCGTCGCTGGGCAGCGGCACCGACGACACCGTGGTTTCCGATACCTGGTCCGAAGCAATGCGCTGCATGGCCAGGGCAATGATTTTGCGGGCTTTACGGTCGGCCTCTTCTTTTACGTCGGCCTCTACCTGGCGCAGCACCCGGGCCATATCTTGTCTGGCCTCGGTTTCTATTGCTTGCAGAAGCATCTCTTTGGCCTCGTCCCGGCTCATGGTGGAGATGCGTTCCAGTTCGGCCAGTCTTTCTTCATTGAGTTGTTCTATTTCATTGGCTCGTTTGTCAATTTGACTCTGGCGCTTGTTGAGGTTGCGCTCTCTTTTGTCAATATTTTCAAAACGTCTATCCAGATTTTCCTGACGCTTTTGCAGCCTTTCTTCAATTCGATCAAGTTCCTGCCGTTTGCGGTTGATTTCCTTTTCAGTTTCACCCCGTACCCGAATGGCTTCCTCTTTGGAGCGAATCTCTAATTCTTTACTTTGCGCTTCGGCCTGGGCAATAATTCCTTTGGCCAATACATCGGCCGATTCCACTGTTTGTTTGCTCACCCGCCGATAGTATAAATAGCCAAGAGCAACGCCCCCCACCAAAGCCACAATAGCCACAATAACATATCCTACAATATTCATACGCTTCTTTCCTCTCTTCGTTTTTTAATGTCGCCGCTCTAACGTCCCAAGTGGACCTTAGAGTCACCAAAAATGCGTCCCGGCTACTCCCCAATATTCAACAAGGACCGGGCGCGGTCGAAAACCTGACGAGCCGTTTGGTAACTAAAACCACGCCTGCTCAAAAAGCTGATTACCTTTTTCTGTAAATCCGGTTCAGGCAAATTTTGCCAGCGTTGAAGTTTACCGGCCACGGCCAGCCAGGCCAATTCATCTTCATCTACATCGGCCAAAACGGTTTGGATGATTTCGTCGGAAATACCTTTTTGTTTTAACTCGTAGCGCAAGGCCTGTCGCCCGCGCGGCCGAAATTGTTCTCTATTTTCCAACCAAAAACGGGCAAACGCCTCGTCATCAAGATATTGCCGCTCAACCAGGCGGCTCACGGTTTCCTCAATCACTTCAGGGGCATAGCCTTTGTCGCGCAAATAATCGGCCACCTCTGTTTGACTCCGCGCTCGATACCCTAAAAAGCGTATCGCTTTATCGTAAGCCTTGCTGCGCTGGTCCTCCTGTTTGAGTTTTTCTATATCGGTGTCGCTTAAATATTGACCTTTACGCAAGGTGGCGGCCACCAGCATGGTCACGCCCAGGGCGAATTGGCCGTCCACAAATACATTGACCCGTTCTTGATTTCGCTGTTGTACCTGTAAGGCCGTGATGATACCGGCCATGTACACCCCCTGAAAAAAAACAAAAGCTATGACGAAAATCGTCACAGCTTTTAAGATTCAGCAAGGCTATTGAATTACCCGGCCCCGCGCCCTACCCATTACGTTTTGACCGCCTGACTACCGCCCGGCCATTTTAGATTTTAAAGGCAAACAAAACAATCGTTTGCCTCAAAAACTTACCTTTGTCTGCAAGAAAGCAAGTCAGGCAAAACTCAATTCACGTTCAGGGCAAGTATTGAAAAAATTTACTTCATTCACAACCAAGCCTCACGTTAACCGCTGCTCAAGCCCAACTTCAAGGGAGAGCGCCGAAACTACCAACCTCAAAATAATCGTATATACCCAATGCTACAACAACGACCAGGGGCCGTTTTATGCGCCGTTTGCCATTTGGGTACGGCATAGTTATTTTGTGTATGATCAAAAATCACTTTGAGACAATCTTGATAAACAATCATATCCACGTTGGCAGCTACGCTTTTGCCTCCCCCGGTAAATTTGTTTTAAACGTTCCCTTTAGAGAGAGTTTGATTTTATCGGTGAAAATTTTCAACGACTACATCATCACGAGTTTGGTTAACGACTACAGTTGCCTATTATGAAGCGAATCAGGTTTCAATAGCTGCTACACTCACATCGAATCGCAGTGACGGCCTTAGATTCGATGTTTGCGGCAAATCATTAAAAGCTGTAACGGGCTCATGATGAACCCTATAATTTTGGCGGGGCCATAAATAAAATGAAATGCCCCTATAATACCAATTAATCCTGCTCTTCTGTTTCTGCCGACGCGTCATAGAGCGCCTTTTTTGAGGCCGGTTGGGTTTGGCTTGAGCCGTAATCAACTGTGGCCGGGTCTCTGAGCGGCAGTTCAAACTTTTCTCTGATCTTGTTTTCAATTTCCAGGGTCAACTCGGGATTTTCTTGCATAAACTTTTTGGCGTTTTCGCGGCCCTGGGCCAGCCGGGTTTCACCGTAAGAGAAAAAGGCGCCCCGTTTGTCAACAATCTCTTCGGCCACAGCCAGGTCCAGGATGTCGCCTACTTTAGAGATGCCCTCATTATACATTATATCAAATTCGGCCACTTTGAAGGGCGGGGCCACTTTATTCTTTTTAACCGTTACCCTGGTGCGATTGCCCACCACGTCGCCGCCATCCTTGATGGCCTGAATCCGGCGAATATCCAACCGCACCGAAGCATAAAAACGCAGGGCCATCCCGCCGGTGGTGGTTTCGGGGTTGCCAAACATAACCCCAATCTTTTGGCGAAGTTGGTTGGTGAAAACAACGGAGGTATTGCTGGTTTTGATGGCGCCTGTTAACTTACGCAGCGCCTGGCTCATCAAACGGGCCTGCAAACCCATGTGGGAATCGCCCATCTCACCTTCAATCTCAGCCCGGGGCACCAAGGCCGCCACCGAATCAACCACCACCACGGTTAAAACCCCGGAGCGCACCAACGCTTCGGTGATTTCCAGGGCCTGCTCGCCCGTATCGGGTTGAGATACGTACAACTCGTTAATCTGCACCCCGCATTTTTGGGCATAAATGGGGTCTAAAGCGTGTTCTACATCTACAAAAGCGGCAATACCCCCTGTTTTTTGGGCTTCGGCAATGATGTGCTGGCAGAGGGTGGTTTTACCGGAACTCTCCGGGCCGTAAATTTCGATGACCCGGCCTTTGGGCACCCCGCCCACGCCCAGGGCAATATCCAGGGACAGCGAGCCGGTGGGGATGGAGGCCACTTGCAAATGTTGCGCCTCGCCCAATTTCATAATAGCGCCCTCGCCAAACCGTTTTTTTAGGTTGGCCAGGGCCGTTTCCAGGGCTTTCGTCTGTCCGTTGTCTGCCATAAAGATTACGTCTCCCGAGTTGGGATAAAACTTAAAGCCAGTGAAGCTAGTTTACATCAACATAAGAGAAATTGCAATTAATTGACAAAAAATTTTCGTTCAGAATCAGTAGAGCCAAATTCTTAAGTGGAAATGTCGTTCTTTTGACTGCGCTCAAAACAATTTAAGGAGCGTAACAACGCAGAAACTCCTCTTTAATTGGCCCGAAGGAGATTCTTTGCTGCGTTCAGGGTAACAAAATTGGACCCGCTGAGACTATTGACAGGAGCAAGATGATGCAATCCTGGTGATTGACCCTCTTTAACTTATGGTAATATGAGCATTAAATAGCCTATGGCTTCGACTCTTCTATGCGTCTACTCCGAATCCTTACGTTACAGTTTAATAACCGACCGTGAATCGTTGACGAGTGTGTGTCGGGTTTTCCAACTCATCCAACATGGCTACGGCATAATCTTCCACCGAAATCTGGCTTTGACCATTGGCGCCTGTCAGCAGTTGGTCGGTGCCGAGTCAAAATTGTCCGATACGTTCGCCTGGCGCAAAAAACTATGTTGGCCCGTATTTGTCTTTCTAAGGTCATTCATAGCGTATACGGGGGTCAAGCCAACCGTAAATAACATCCACAGCCAGATTGGCCCCAACCAGCAATATGGCGTAAATCAGCGTTACCCCAGTAATAATGGTGTAATCACGATTGCCAATACTCGTCACAAAATGTCTACCCATGCCCGGAATAACAAAGATTTGTTCGACTACGAAGGTGCCCGTCACCACATATCCGCCATTGTTACTGAAAAAGTAACGGTTTCAAACTAATCTTGGTATAATTCGTTTAAAAACCCGGTTTCGACCAGCTCAACCGGCGTTTTTGAAACCCAAATGTGTGTGTCCTACTATTCTGACAATGTTTTACCCGTGATTTAACGAAAGCACCCAACGCCTGCCAAGCAGCGGCTGCACGAATAACCGATGCTACCAGGAGGTACTACACAAACTACTCCGCCGATAAAAGACTATTTCGCCGGCACAATCTCACCAATTCTGCCCACTCCAGGGTACTTCTTCCCCGCGAGAGGCGAGCAGTATTGTCACATGTCGCCGATATGTTCACCACTGGACCTGGTAAAGTATAGGCCGGTCAGTGAACCAATATCTCCAAAAACAAAACAGCAGCCACAAATAAATTGCGACTGCTGCAATTAAACAATGATGCCAACTATCCTGTGGCAGTAGTACATTTCGCCTTCTCCCTGAACAGATATTCAATTGTATGAGGATTCAGGGAAAACTGCAAAATGTGTAATGGTCAACAACATTTTGCACACAAGTGGAGGAAGTTTTTACCGCCGAGACGCGGAGGACACAG
>JAFGDY010000305.1 GCA_016931895.1 Anaerolineae bacterium | reverse complement strand
TTGGTTACATTGTCAATCAGGCTCTGGCGGTCAATGGCTGCGGCAAAGGCTTTGCGCACCAACACGTTATCAAACGGCGGTTTGGTATTGACAAAGCCATAGTAGTAGGTGCACAGGCGCGGGGCAATGAGCAGCTCCTGACTTAATTGCGGATCGGCTTTGATGCGGTCCATATCGGGCAAGGGTGGGCCCCATCCGGGATCGGCCATAAGATCAATTTCATTATTTTCGTACATAGCCATGCCGGTGGACGCCTCTTGAATAATAGGGCCACCAAATAACTCTACCTGTACCTCATCGGCGTTTATCCACAACGGATTCTTTTCAATCCAAATCTCGGCGCCATGCGTCCACTCACGCAGGGTATAGGGGCCGCTGGTGACAATTAGACCGGCCTCGGTCCAATTATCACCCCACTCTTCAATGGTCGCTTGCGGCTGCGGGAAGGTGATCCACATGGCCGTAATAGCGGGGAAATAAGCGGCCGGCTCTTTGAGGGTGAAAACAACGGTTGTGTCATCGGGAGCGCTTACGCCCACTGCGGCTTTGATGTCTTCAAAGTCTTCGGCGTTGGGATTAGCAGTGTTTAGTTCTTCCGCCCCCGCAATCATGTACAGCACATAAGCATAGTCCGAAGCCGAGTTGGGGTCCAGGGTGCGCAGCACACCGTAAACCACATCCTGCGCGGTAACCGGCCCCATATCGGCAAACTCGCCGGTATTGGGGTCACGATGGACCCAGTGAATATCATCCCGCAAGCTGTACGTCCAGGTCAGACCATCCTCAGAAACGCTCCAATCGGTGGCCAAAGACGGAATGACATTCGCCTCTTCGTCAAAAGCAGCCAACCCCGTGAATATTTGACGAAGAAAGAAGAGAGACGTGGCATCGGTGGCCAGGGCCGGATCAAGGCTGGGCGGTTCGGTACCCACAATGGTATCAACCCGCACCCGATCCGCATCCGGGTCCGCAGCAGCTACTTCTTTGACCACTTCTTTGACCACTTCTTTTTCCACCTCAACCGTTTCCACCACGGTGATGGTTTCGCCTTGCACTTCTTTTTCCACAATCACCGTTTCAACAATGGTCTGTGGTTCCGGTTGAGCGCCGCATTGGGCGGCAATAACGGCCAACAACGCGACTATCACCAACATTAACCATCCTTTTTTAGAAAACATAGAACCTCCTTGTAAAAATAAATAATTTAAAACTTTTTGCCTGCATCCGCCTGACCTCTCTCGTTATCAGAGTGAGTCAGGCCTACGCCAACACATCTATTTAACTCAACGTCGTTTCAGCCGGACTGCCGACGCGAAATAAAAAAAGCAGGACCCTGAAGTCCTGCCCTGATAAAGTGACTGTCACCTATCCGTTTTAGTTTGCCACCCGCCTCTCCTCAATCCAGGTCTGGCCGCCATCAGACGAGTGGGCCAGGTAAATGCCGGCATTTATCCCCGCCCGGTTTTGCCAGGCAATATAAAGGTGTCCCTGGCTATCTACCGCCAGACTGGGGTTGAAAGCCCGCCTGATCTCATCATTAATCCGCGTACTTTTGCTCCAGGTTTGCCCCACATTTGTAGAACGAGCAAAATAGATGCCCATATCAAGGTGATGCCTGGTCCGCCAGACGACATAAAGAGTGCCCCCGGCATCTACCGCCAAAATAGGATTGAAGGCGCGGTCAAGGCTCTGATTAATGATAACCGGCTCACTCAACGTTTGACCATCAGCCTGCGCCCGAGTTGCGTAAATAGTTGAATATCCTCCCGTATTGTCAATCCAAACCAGATAACTATAATCGCGGTTAGGGTCTATCACCAAAGTTTCGTCCCAGTACGGCTCTTTTCGGGTGGATGAGTAAATCAAGGCTTTATCGTCTAACTGGGTTTGCAACTCATTTTCCAGCATCAGCACGATCTCCCGGGGGGGGGCAATATCTGCCGATTCTTCAACCACGCCATGCAACTCATTTTCTAGCATCAATAACAAGGTGCGGGGGGGGGGCAATCGCCGCCGGGTTTTCCACAATCGCCTGGCCAGAGGTAGAGGGCTGGTTGTCGTTCATTATCTCCCAATTCGGATCGGCCTGGACCACTTCAGCCGTCACCCCGACCACAAGGTCGGCTGTTGCTTCAGCCGTAACTCTGGCTGTTTGGGCCGCCTGGTTCCAAATCTGGCCGGCCCCATCATAAACCGCCACCAGGATTCCCCCAAAAACCAAAAGCAACACCAACACCAGCGCCATCCTGGCCCAGCTTATTTTTTGAAAATCAAACTCAGGCCAGGTCAATTTAAACAAGCGGCCCACTTTGGCCGGTTGCGGCGAGGGGGGAGAAGAGACGAAGAGGTCCGGCTGGGCGGCCAAAATTTTAGTAAAAACTGGGCCATTGGCCCGCCTAAAAACGGCGGTCAACATTGAGTCAACCTGGCGCAAGGATTCAATCTCGGCGGCGCAGGCGGCACAACCAGCGATGTGCCTGCGCACCTGAGCCGAGGCAGCACCCTCCAGATAGGCCACCAGATCACCTTCTTTGATTTCACCAGGAGCGATGCATCCTTCAACCATTGCCCGCCTCTTTCTGTGCCTGACCGACTGCCACCTCACCGGCCCTGGCCAGGGCTGTTTTCCCGTTCCGTTGCGCCCCGTTTTTACCGTTATGGCTCAGGTAAGGGTGAGGTTCATTGCCCAGGGCGCGCCTGGCCCGTTTCAAAACTCGTTCTTTGAGACGCCGCACCGTTTGAGCGTCGGCAAATTCTTGCGGGTAACGGGCGGCAATCTCGGCCGGGGTTAGGCCCTCTTGGTAAGAGAGAGACAAAACTTGCTGTTCCTGCGGGTCGGTAACATAAGCCTTGATCCATTCCTGAACCCTTTGTAACAGACTTTCCCGGTCAATGCGGGCCAACACTTCCTCTTCCGATACAACCTGCGCCGACAACGCCTGCTCGTCGGTGTTGAGAAGCTGCCGCACCTGTTCTCGCCGCCGCAAACGACGCTCATACTCCCAAAAAACGCTCAGCGAACATTGTTTAAGATATTTGAGAATGGCCCCCACGTGGGCAAACCGTTCGGTGAGCGGCGCGCCGGAGCGGGTCAATGCCTGCCAAAAGCGGGGCCAGGTTTCCGGGACAATATCTTCCACCGCCTGCGGCGGCAGTTCCGGCGAACAATCACGGATCCAGCGCTGGATGAGGCAGCGATACTGTTCGTCAATGGCCTGCCAGGCGGCCTGTTCCTGCTCTTCCACTGCGCGTCGAAACAACTCATAACAATAGCCCACCTCTTGCGAGCGAGGTTGGCCGGCTTCAATTCGACACCCCTGGATGATTTCAGCCAGGTTTAATTGCGCCAGAGAGCGTTCCGGCATTGGCGTTGTCTCCTCCTGACTCATGCCTGTTTTAAGTATACCACAGCCGGCGGCTTTGCGGAAGTAACGACGGATGACCAACGACGAACGACCAATGACCAACGGCGACCGGCCAATCATATTGTTCGTCGTTGGTCCCTCGTCGTTCGTTGTGCTTTAACACATCTCCTGGCCGCCGGTCACATTAATGGCCTGGCCGGTCATATAATTGGCTTGATCGGAAGCCAGGAAGACGACCACGTTGGTGACGTCCTGGTAAGTGCAGCCACGTTTCATCGGCACCTGGTCAATGTACCGCTGGCGCACCTGTTCTTCGGTAATGCCCCACTTTTTGGCATATTGTTTGTAGAGCGAGTCCACCCACAACGGCGAGTCGAGCAGATTGCCCGGACAAACGGCATTGACCCGCACGTTATGCTCGGCCAGTTCCAGGGCCAAACTTTGAGTCAGGCCAATGCCGCCAAACTTGCTGGCCGCATAAGCCGAGTTTTTGTAACTGCCCTTTTTACCCGACTTGGAGTTGATTTGAATAATCACTCCGCTTTTTTGTTCAACCATTGGCCGGGCCGCATGTTTGGCCACCAGGAAATAGCCAAACAGGTTAACGTTCACCACCGCCCGCCATTTTTCAGCCGGAAATTCGGTAATGGCTTCGGCAATGAGAATACCGGCATTGGATACAACCACGTCTAACCGGTCAAATTTATCCAGAGTTTGGGCCACCGTTGCTTCAACTTGCGCTTCGTCGGTAACGTCAACTTTAATGGCCATAGTCTGCCGGTTGGTGGCTAAGGCAATATCGGCAGCGGTGGCCGTGGCTGCTGCCATGTTCAAATCGGCCACCACCACGTGCGCCCCTTCGTCGGCCAGGCGACGGCAAATGGCCTGGCCCAATCCTTGAGCGCCGCCCGTAACCAGGGCAATCCGATCTTGCAGTGGTTTGCTCATCACCCGGCGCCTCCAAAATTGGTCAGCGCGGCGCTTTTCATATACGCATCCAGGCAAAAATCAACCGGCTTTTCCCCAACCACAACATCCCCCAACATTTGGATCAGGGGGAAATATTTTAAATCAATCAACCCCCGCGCCCGCAGTTTGGGCAGGGCCTGGGCCATGGCCCGAATGATCTCGACCGACTCTAAAGTTTCACCGGCCATAATAGCGGTAGCCTGGCTAAGGGTATGGCCCAACCCCAACAGGTGGCCCAGGCGCACGGTGCGCCCGCCCATACAGGTCACATACAAATCGCCCGCGCCGGGCAGGCCATAGGCAAAGGCAGGCGTGCCCCCCATTAAGGCCAGCGCGTGCGACATTTCGGTACAGGCCTGGCCAAAGGTGGCGGCAGCCAAGTTGTGCATAGAGGCATTGGCCGCATCCGGGCCGCCGGCCTTTTCTAGCAAGCCGCCGGCCATGCCCACGCCCAGGGTGTAAGCGTTTTTTAAGGCAGCGCAGACTTCTAGACCGACCAAATCGGTGGTAGTCCAAATATGGTAATAGGGGGTGCGAAATGTTGTTGCCAGTTGTTCAACCGCCTCGGCATCACGCGAGCCATAAACCACGCACGTTTGACGGCGTCCGGCCAGTTCACCGGCGATGCACGGCCCGCCAACCGCGACCAGTTTGACTTTATCCCGAATATTTTCGGGCAATTCGCCGGCCAATACATCGGGCAAAATCAACAAATCGCCATTCTCGGCGGCTTCCAGCCCCTTGGTAATGGCAATGATCAACTGGCCCGGTTTTAGATGTGGGCCAATAGCTTGCCCTATCCAGCGCATCCCCAACGAGTTGACCCCGCTGACAATAATCTCCGCCCCATCCAGCGCTTCAGCTATATCGTCCACAAAATAGGATTTAACGCCAAGCGGCAGTTCGCGTTTGAGTTTGGGGTGGAAATGTTTGGCCCGGCAACTCTCGATAATCTCATTATCCAGGTGCGTGCCAACCAGGCGCACCGTGTGGCCGTTATCGGCCAGAGGGTAGGCCACAGCCGTGCCCATAAAACCGGCGCCCACAATGGTTACTTTAGCCATAGAATTGTTTATCCTTTCTCAAATCACACCAAAATCTTGGGGCCAACAGGTTTGGCCCCAAGATTTTTTGTTTGGGAAAATATCTCTGTTTACGGCAGCATCAGTTCCAAAAACTCTTGCTCCGCCTCAACCGTCCATTCCCGGCCATTTTTGAGTTTGGCATAAACGGGGGGAAGCTTTTCTTTTAAATCCGACAGGGGAGTTAAAGGAAAATCCTTGATCTGCGGGAAAATGACCACCTTACCGGGGAATTGGGCCTGTTGGACGGCCCGCAGTCCCTCTTGCGCCGCCGTAAGCGAGCCAATCGCCGCCACCGATTGGTTGGGCGCAAGCCGGCCCGCTTCTGTTTGCTGCAACATGAGTCGCAAATCGGCAATGGTAGAGGCGGTATGGCCGATGAACCGCACGTTTTGTTGATAAACCGGGGTCAAATCAAGCAGTGCCATGGTGCCCCGTTTGAGACCGGCAAACACGTTCATTACTCCCCCCGTCGCCAGGTAGGGCGCAGCTTCTTCAATGGCCTGCGTTGAGGCCGCAATCACAATGATGTTGTCAAAACCAGTTCCGGCAACTTTGGCCAATCGCTCCGAGTAACCCTCGTCGGCCAGGCTCATACAGGTGAAATTAAGGCCCTTGGCCCGGGCGTCAGGCCCCAGCGATTGCTCAACCGTTTGCAATCGGTCCGGCGT